>JADLEZ010000033.1 GCA_020845855.1 Burkholderiales bacterium | reverse complement strand
TGTACAGCGACAGCCCGCCGAGATTGCCGACGATCTGCGGCAACGCCGTGGCGACGATCGTCACCTCGACCGCCGACATGAAGAGCGCGAGCATGGCGCAGCCGAGCACCACGGATCGGGGCGACAGCCGGCCGATCATCGGGTGCACCGACCGATCACCGTGGACGCGCGCCACGGGCATCGCCTCGAAAGGATCGAACGAATCGGGGTCGACATCGGCCAGCCATCGGCTGCAATGTCGGCGTCCCGCGGCTGCGGCAACACACGCCGATCCGCCGCCTTGCTGTCGAGAACGCTTACACCCCCGCCGTGCCCGCCGCCCTCGTGAATACGTACGCCTTTGATATCGTGAATCATTCGCAAATCGGTACGTCGATTGCTTGCAGCGCACGAATCGTGGCCGACAGACTGTTGCGTCGTGCCCGGTCGGGGACGCTCGACTCGTTCGGGGGGGTGTGTATGTTCAAGCTGCTACGTCGCGTGGTCGGTCTGGCATTCGCCGGGTTCGCTCCGCTCGTGGCCGCCAACCCCTGCGTCTCCGGCAGCCTGCAGGACTACATCGACCTCCTCGCCGGTTGCGAGGTCGGCGCGACCACGTTCGCGAACTTCTTCGTGGCGCCCGGCCAGTCCGGCGCGACGCCGATCGACCCGACGCTTATCGACGTCGCACCGGGCGGCTCGGTGTCCGACCCGGCGCTCGTCTTCACGTTCGACGCGAACGCGGTGGGAGTAGAGCTTTTCGAAGCGTTCTTCCATTACTCGGTCGCCGCCGGAGCGGGCGTTGCCCTGAACGGTGCGAGCCTCGCCTTGAGCGGTGCGAGCGCCTCCGGCCTCGGCGCCGTGACCGCGGTGCAGGATCTTTGCCTGGACGGCACCTTTCAGGGGGGCGTGCCGCTGGATTGTACCGGCACGCCGCTCACCCTCATTGCGTTCGCGATCGACGGGGACTCCGGCAACGACAGCGCGCTGTTCGCGAACGCGAGCCTGGTCGATGTCTTCGTCGACTTCGTCGTGGACGGCGGCCTGTTCGGCGCGGCCGCGCTGGGCAGCGGCACGTCGCAATACGCCACCACCGCGTCGACCCCGGTGCCCGAGCCGCCGACGCTCTCACTGATCCTACTGGCATTGGCCGCGGCCGCCGGTCTGGGTCGCCGGACCCGTTCCGCCGCCTGAAAGGAGAGCCGTCATGCGCGCGCTCGCGCTCCTCGTTGTCGCATCGGCGTTCGCTTCGCAGGCGTTCGCCTCCGGTCATCGCGAGGCGCCGCTCACCGCGCTCGACCGCCCCGCCGACATCACCGACGTGTACGCGTTCCGAAGCTACGATCTGCAGGGGATGGCGGTGCCCCGCGTGACGCTGATCCTGTCGGTCGACCCGTTCCTCGAGCCCGGGAACGGCCCGAACTGGTTCCCGTTCGACCCGGGCATCCTGTACGAGATCAAGATCGACAACAACAACGATGCGGTCGAGGACATCGTCTTCAAGTTCCAGTTCAAGACGGAGCAGCGCCTGCCGAACCTGTTCACGGGCTATGCCGGCGTGGGCACCGGGGGCGTCGTGGCGCCGTCGAACTCGCCGCCGCCGGTAGCGCCGGGCACACCGGTCCTGCCGCCGCAGATCACCGATTTCTCGTCGGCGGGCCTGGGGCAGCGGCAGTCGTACACCGTGACCATGGTGAAGGGCGGTGTGGCCACGCCGATCACCGGCGCTGGTCCGTTCTACGCGGTGCCGGCGAACGTCGGTCCGCGCACGATGAACTACGCTGTGCTGTTCAGCGCCGCGACCTACACCACGTCGATGGCGAACGTGAAGGTGTTCGCCGGCACTACCGACGATGCGTTCTACGCCGACCTGGGCGGCATCTTCGACACGCTCAACACGTCCAAGGTGCCACCGATCCTGTCCGCTTCCGAAGACGCCGCCAACGTGAACCTGGCGGCCGACACTTTCTCCGGCTATGCCGTCAACTCCATCGCCATCGAGGTGCCCGTCTCTTTGCTGACGCGGACCGGCAACGTGGAGCCGGCCAGCTCGACTGCGGCGACGATCGGCGTGTGGGCGACGACCTCGCGCAGGAGCACGCTGGTGCGCCGCGCGCCGCTGCCCCCTGCCACCGCGGGCTCCTACAATCAGGTCCAGCGGATGGGTAACCCGCTGATCAATGAAGTGCTGGTCGGCACCGCGTACAAGGACAGGTTCAGCATGGATCAGCCGAAGAACGATGCGCAGTTCGCGTCGTTCTTCCTCGACCCGAACCTCGCTCGCATCATCAATGCGCTGTTTGCAGGCTCGCTGGCGATTCCGACACCGCCGCGCACGGACCTCCTGCCGCTTGTAACCTATGCGCCGCCGATCGCGGCGGCCGGTACGCCCGCGGGTCCGGTCGCCGACCTGTTGCGTCTGAACACCGGCGTTCCGCCGACCTTGCCGGCGAGTCCCTTCTTCAACCGGCTCGGCCTCCTGGCCGGCGATCCCGCAGGCTATCCGAACGGCCGCCGGCTCGTCGACGACGTCGTCGACATCAGCCTGCGCTTCGTTGCCGGCGTGTTGGTGCCCGCGTTCAACGTCTTCCCGAACAACAGGCTCGGCGATGGCGTCAACGTCAACGACACGTTCCTGCGCACGACGTTCCCGTATCTGGCCGATGCGCCCAGTGGCCGCTCGCGGCGGCACATCGACCCGGGCGAGCCCGGTTGCACGATGGGCTTCGGCGGGGCGTGCGCTCCGTGATTCCGCGCGCTTGGAACCGATCGCAAGCGTAGCGGTGTAGGTCGTCGCCGTGCCGGTCAGGCACCCGGGCTGCGCCTCGCTTCGCGGTCACGCCCCGGCTGCCGCCACGTCTTCCCGCCGCAACGCCGCGGCGCGGCCGCGCTCGCGGATGTCGGCCCGCAGCCGCGGCAACGAGTCGGGGTCGCGGCGCTGCAGGTAATCGATCAGCGCTTCGCGCACGCGGCAGCGCAGGTCCCATCCGCGCGGCGCGTCGGCCGAGCTCACCAGGACCCGCACCTGTATCGCGCGCTCGCTGGTTTCCACGACTTGCAGGATCGCGACCCGGCCGTCCCAATCCCGATCGGCCTTGCAGACGCGTTCGAGCTCCGCGCGCAGCGGCGCCAGCGCGACGCGATAGTCGAGCCACAGGAACACCGAGCCCCGCAGCGCGCGAGAGCACGCGCGCCTGAGTCTGCACCCGGCGCGCGTCCAGGTTGTGCTCACGTTCGCGGGATGGAGCCGGATCACGCCGGTGGCGACCGCATCGACCGCGCGGATCGCAAGCCACGTCAAGCCGCCGACGATGGCAAGCGATACGGCCTGCACGATGCCGGGTACGAAGTGCAGCTCGGGCGGCGTTTACGGCTACAATCACCGCGAGCCTCGCGCGAGGTGAGCGCGAGCGCGCGTTTGCCATGACCGCCGTTTCCTCCGCATCGTCGACGATTCTCCGCCGCTGGCTGCGGCGCTTCGCGATCGCGTGCGCGGTCGTCGTGGTGCTCATCGCCATTGCCTGGCTCG
>JADLEZ010000032.1 GCA_020845855.1 Burkholderiales bacterium | reverse complement strand
TGGGGTGGCTGATGGGATTCGAACCCACGACAACCGGAATCACAATCCGGGACTCTACCGCTGAGCTACAGCCACCATCGTAGACAAGCCGACGCGCGCATCTGGCGCGCTATTACGGACGAAGCTGGACACTGGACGATAACCATTCCACTGCCCACACGAGTTTCCACCCGCTCGTCCGCAAAGACAGACGAGGTGTAATTCTATCCGACTTCCCGCTTCGCCTGAACGAAGCGGCGAAGGTCTGACTCAAACTGCCCACCGGAATTGTTGCACTGTTGCGCTATAGCGCAACAAGCGCCTTTGGTCAAGACCTCACGGCGGCTTGGTGCTTCGCCACAAGCTCGTACGACTGCCTTTCACGGGAATAACCGATGGTCGAAGTCGAGACGGCCCCGATTGACACCACGCACGCTACCAAAATCGGGGTGCGCGGGATTCAGGAGCACATTCTCCTCGGACGGAACAGCCACCGAAGGCACGATCAGCACCAACTCCGACTTTGCTTCAAGCCAATCGCTGCCATAAGTAACGCTGCCTGCACCCACGGGATGAGCGTCCCAATCGACGGGAAACGTCGGGTCCGAGCGTGCCAACCGCCGTGCCGCCCAATGGGCATCGGAGATTTCGATCTCGATGTGATAGCGGTTGCGCGGTGGCGGACGCCCAGTGCCAAGGTGGACCAATGTTTCCAGCATCGCGAGCGACAGGTGGCTCGCGCAGTAAAGCATCGGAAGCCCGGCCCGGTTCCACCGCCCACCAGTGATCGCGGCGCCCTTACCAGATAGATCATGAGCGCGATAATCGGGCGTTGTCGCGGCGATTCGGTGGACGATCACGCGAAGACGCCGTAAGCGAGTTGCATGATCGAGCGCGCGGCTCGCTCGAAGCCCTCTTGAGTTGCAAGCATCGAGAGCGGCACCCCACCGGCAGAGGGAACCGGGCTGGTGATCCAATCTTGCGTACCCTCGTCGTTCTCGTAGACGATGAAGGCGTCGTGCCAGAGCCGGGCGAGCCGCGCGAGACGCTCCGAGTCTTCAAGTGAAAACCGCTTCCGCTGCTGCTTTACACGAGCGGCCGTTGACGAGGAGATACCCACGCCCGCCAATAGCTCGGCTCGGGTAACGCCCACCTTGGCGATAGCTTCATCCAAGAAGCTCGCCGGCAGCCCGCTCTTGACCGCAGCCTCACGCTCTGCGCTCGAAAGCGCACCAAAGCCTTCGAATTGAAGGTCCCCGCCGGGTGCGCGAGAATGACCGTGGGCAATGCGATGATCGGCGCGCGGGGTTGGACCGTGCCTGACATGGCGATGCGCCGCAGACGCCATCGCTTTGCGTGCGGCCTTCTTGGTGCCAACCTTCTTCGTCGCGGGTCGCTTGAAGCTCTTGCTCTTCGCGGTTGACTTGCTCCGGCCGCCGCCCGGCGCGCGGTCGGAATGACTGGCTTTCATTGCCATGGTGTATCCCGTTTGGTCGTCAAGCTGTTCCCATATGGTACCAAACCGGAGCAGGACCACCCTACGGGCGGTCGTGTCCGAGATTCGAGTGCGTGGGGACGACGCCGTGGTAACCGGCAGCCAGGCCCAGTTGGCTGGCGCGATCTCCACGTGGAAACCGGGCACCATTCCAACGGTGCCCAGGCAAGTATCGAATGGCGCGCCCGACAGGACTCGAACCTGTTACCCCCGGCTTAGAAGGCCGGTGCTCTATCCTAATGAGCTACGGGCGCGATCTTGCCTGTCGGACCGGGCTCGCGCAGCGCCGGCGATTGCCCGGCACCGCTCGCCCGAAAACGGCTTGGAATGGTACCACACGAGACCCCCATAGCGCCCGCGACGTTCTTGTTCACCGACATCGAGGGCAGCACGCGCCTTTGGGAACAGGAGCCCGTGCGCATGCACCGGGCGCTCGCCGCGCACGACGACTTGAGCCGGCGCCTGGTGCGGCAGCACCGCGGCGAGGTGGTGAAGATGACCGGCGACGGCGTGCATGCCGTGTTCGCGGATCCGGTCGACGCGCTGCGCGCGGCGATCGGCCTGCAGCTAGCACTCGCCGATCCTGCGGCGACCGCAAACGTGGCGCTGCGCGTGCGTTGCGGCCTGCATACCGGCAGCGACAGCCGTCGCGGCCGCGACTTCTACGGCACCGCGGTCAACCGCGCCGCGCGCGTGATGAGCGCGGCGCACGGCGGGCAGGTACTCGTGTCAAGTGCGGTCGCCGCACTGATACGCGACCGCCTTCCCGCGGGTGTGGGGTTGCGCGATTTGGGTGCGGTGCGGCTGCGCGACTTAAGAGAGCCGGAAGTGCTCTTCCAGGTCGACCATCCGGAGCTGCGTCGCGAGTTTCCCGCACTTCGCGCGCTGGCGGCCACACCGCACAACCTGCCGCTGCCGCTCACGTCCTTCGTCGGCCGCGACCGCGAGCTCGCCGACGCGCGCGCCCTGTTGTCGGCGACGAGGCTGCTGACGCTGGTCGGCATCGGGGGCCTGGGCAAGAGCCGGCTCTCGCTCGAGCTCGCGCGCGCCGTGCGCGACGAATACATCGACGGGGTGTGGTTCGTAGAGCTGGCGGCGGTCAGTGACCCGCGGCTCGTGCCGCACGCGGTGGCGGCGGTGCTTGGCGTGAAGGAGGAAGGGCAGCAGGGCCTCGCCGCCGCATTGCGCGCGTTCGTGGCCAACCGCAAGCTCCTGCTCGTGCTCGACAACTGTGAGCACCTCGCACAGGCCTGCGCCGACGTCGCGCGCGCGCTGCTCGAGGCGGGACCCGATCTGCGCATCGTCGCCACCAGCCGGGAACGCCTCGGCATCCAGGGCGAGCAAACCTGCCAGATTGCGCCGCTTGCCGTTCCCGCGCCCGGCGAAGCCGCGGAGTCGGTGGCGAGCTACGCAGCCGTGCGCCTGTTCGTCGAGCGCGCGCAGGCCGTCCGGCCCGACTTCCAGCTCGACGCCGGCAACTCGGCGCAAGTCGCGAACATCTGCCAGCGCCTGGACGGCATTCCTCTCGCGCTGGAGCTCGCCGCGGCACGCACGAGCGCCTTGTCGGTCGCCGCGATCGCCGCCCGCCTGTCCGATCGCTTTCGCCTGTTGCGCCAGGGCGACCGCACGGCGCTGCCCCGGCAACAGACCCTGCGCGCGCTGATCGATTGGAGCCACGACCTCCTCGACGAGCGCGAACGCACGCTGTTCCGCAGGCTGTCGGTGTTCGCCGGCGGCTTCACGCTCGAAGCAGCGGAAACGCTCGCCGCGGACGAGACCATGCCAGCCGCGGACATCGTCGATCTCGCCGCACGGCTCGTCGAGAAATCGCTCGTCGTACACGACGCGGCAGGCGAACGGTATTTCATGCTGGAGACCGTGCGCCAGTACGCCGACGAGCTCCTGGCCGAGCGCGGCGAGCGGCGCGCGACGCAGGCGCGGCACCTCGAGCACTACGTCGGCCTCGCGGAGGCGGCGCGAACGGAACTCGCGGGCGCTGCCCAGCGCGCAGCGCTGACCCGTCTCGACCGGGAGCTCGACAACATCGTCGCTGCGCATCGCTGCTGCGATACCGCCGACGACGGCGCGGCGCTCGGGTTGCGGCTCGTGTCCTCGCTGATGCTGTACTGGATCCACCGCGGCAAGTTCGAGCTCGGCCGCCGGGTCACCGCCGAAGCCCTCGGCCGCTCGCAGGCGCAGGCCCCCGGCCTCGACCGCTGCCGGGCGCTGTTCCGGGCCGGTCAGCTTGCCCTCCTGGCGGGCGGCTACGATGAGTCCGTGCGCTACCTCCAGGAAAGCCTCGATCTCGCGCGCACGCTGGACGTGCCGGCGGCGGCGTCCGCCGTGCTTGCCCCCCTCGCGGTCGCGGCGATCCACCAGGGCCGTCTCGACACCGCGCGCGCGTACCTCGTCGAGTCGCGCGCGCTCGCGGAGCAGCTCGGCGACAAGCGCAATCTCGCGGTCGCGCTGAACGAGACCGGGCAGCTCGACCGGATCGAGGGCGGCCTGCCTTCGGCACGCGTCAACTTCCAGGCCGCGCTCGCGCTGGCAAGAGCGCTCGCGGATCGGGAGAGTGTGGCCGTCGCGTTGCTGAACCTCGCGATGGTCGAGCTGTCGTCGCATTCGCCGGCCTCGGCGGCCTCGGCGGCACGCATGCTCGGCGAAGTCCACGCCATCGTCGACGACATGGGATCGCGACACACCGCGCCTGCGCTACTCGACGTCGCCGCCGTCCTGGCGGCGAGGCGGATGCATTGGGACAGCGCGGCGCGCCTGTTCGTCGCCGCCAAGGCGATGGCCGTCGAGATCGGCCTGCGCGCGCATCCGGCGGACGAAGCGTTTCTCGCACCCGTCGTGGCGCAGACGCGCACCCGGGTTGGCGAAGCGGGGTGGCAGGAAGCCGCCGCACGCCCTGCCGCACTCGCCGACGGGCTACGCGAGGTAGCCCGAATCGTGGCCGATGAAAGCTAGAAATCGCCGAACATGGACGGGTCGAGCGGCGGCAGATCCTTGCCGTCCTGCCTGACCTTGATCGTGTACTTGTAAGACCTGTGCGGCTTCGCGTCGACCCATCGACACGAAAAGCGCGTCGCGCCTTCTTCCACCCGGCACGCGAACTCGTTGCGCTCGGCCCTCACGACGATGCCGTCAGAGGGGAACGTGAGCTTCTGATCCTTGGGCAGCTCCCACACGATCGTCGCCCCTTTGCGGGTGACGAAGATGGGCTCCTGGTCGACCACGATCTGCTTGCCCGCGATGACGAAGACTTTCGGATTCTCCGGATCGAACGGAACCCCGGATGGCCCGACCATACGCGTCGCGCAGGCGGACAGCGTGGCCACACAAGCAACCACCAGCAGCATTCTTGTTCTCATTGAACGTCCAGTACGTGCCGCAAACCGCGAGGATAGCGCACCGGCGCTAGTGCATCACCCACCCGGCCGCGCGTCCTTGCCAGCCGTCGTTGGCGATCGCGGCCACGAAGGTCATGGGCTCGCCCTGGGTGTACTGGTCGGGGTAGACGGTGATGTTGTAGTAGAGCAGCCCCCGGTCGTTGTTCATGTTGGTCACCGAGATGTTGTCCGTCCAGTACGCGTGGGGCAGGATCTGCGAACTCCACTCGCCGTACGAGGTCCTGGGCGTGCCCGGCGGCTGGCGGCTGGTGTGCGGATTGATGCTGTCGCCGCGGAATTCGTAGCCGGGTGTCTTCAGGTTCCAGACGATGGCGACCAGCCGGTGCCGCGTGCCCATCCGCAAATTGCCGTCGGACTCGACCTGCAGGCGCTTGCCCCCTTTGCCGTCGTCGACGACCGCTACGTTGAGCGAGCAGGCGGGATAGAAGCAATCCTTGCCCGTGGCGAACGGCATGGGATCGAGGGTGGTGCATCCGGCGGCGGCCAGGGCAGCGGCAGCGCCGATCGCAAAGGTCATCGCTTTCATGGAAGGTCTCCCGTTCGGCTGCGGCGGTCAGCGCGAGGCGCCCAGCGCCTCCTCGATCTCCGCGAACGTGCGCGCGAGCTCGGTGATCTGCAGCGGGACCCCGAGCTGTCTTGCGATCTGGGAAGCAGAAAAGATGCCACGGATCACCGCCTGCCCCTGCACGCCGGACTCGGCGACGAGCTCGTGATGCCGGCCCGCCTGCTTCAGCGACGCGACGATGTGCCCCACCTTGGCCGCGCGCACGTCCTCCATGCGCATGGCGACGATCGACGCGATGGGGGTCATGACGTCGGCGACCAGCACTTCGCTGCGCTTGACGCCGTGGCTGTGGCTCACGCGCACCGGGCGCTCGCCCAGGATGTCGGTGGTGGTCACCAGCCCAGCGAGGCGGTGGTCGGGCCCCATGACGAACAGCGAGCGCACCCCGCGCGCGATCATGTAGTCGTTGGCAGCGCCGATCGGCGCCGAGGGCTCGATGGTCACCGCGGGAACCCGCGTGAGGTCGGTCATCACCTCGAGCGCCGGTGAATCGAGCGCCACCGGGTTGGCCGCCGGCGGCGCAAGCGTGCACGCGCTGCTGTCGGCGAGCGAGATCAAGGTCAACGGCTGGTAGCTGCGCATGGCCATCCTTTCGACGGTCGACCGCTAGTCTAACGCGCCCCCGGGAACGAGGTATCCTTGGGCGGAGCCAACCCTTTCGGACTTCCCATGCCCGTCGAAGCGCTCGTGGCGCCGCGCGCCAAGGACCTCGGCGGCGGCTTCCTGGTGCGCCGGCTGCTGCCGGCGTCTGCGCGGCAGGCGGTGGGCCCGTTCGTTTTCTTCGACCACTTCGGCCCGGTGACGGTGCGGCCGGCCGACAATTTCGATGTACGCCCGCATCCGCACATCGGCCTTGCGACCGTCACCTACCTGTTCGAGGGGGCGATGGTCCATCGCGACAGCCTGGGTGCGGTGCAGCGCATCGAGCCGGGTGCGATCAACTGGATGACCGCCGGCCGCGGCATCGTGCATTCCGAGCGGCGGCCGGAGGACCTCGCCACGCGCGAGTACGCCCTGCACGGGCTGCAACTGTGGGCCGCGTTGCCGCGGGCGTTCGAGGAGGCCGAGCCCGCGTTCGCGCACACGGCCGCGGACGACCTGCCGCAATGGCAGGCCGACGGCCTCACCTTGCGGTTGCTGGTGGGCGATTGGTTCGATCGCCGCTCGCCGGTGGCCACGCACGTGCCGACGCTTTACCTCGATGCGCTCGCGGAGGAAGACGCGGCGCTCGCATTGCCAACCGATGCAGGCCAGCGGGCGCTGTACGTGGTCGAGGGCGACGTCGCGGTCGACGGCCAGGCGATCGCACCGTACACGATGGCCGTGCTCGCGCACGATGCGGCCGGCGTGCGCGCGCAGCGCGGCGCGCGTTTCGTGGTTATCGGCGGCGCACCCCTCGACGGCCCGCGCTTCATCCACTGGAACTACGTGTCGTCGAGCCGCGAGCGCATCGAGCGCGCGAAGGACGACTGGCGCGCGCAGCGCACGCCGAAGATTCCAGGCGAGACGGAGTGGATTCCGCTGCCGCCGTGAGGGCGGCGTACTTCAGATCTTCGACGACCCGCGTGTTTGGTGCAACAATCCCGCCGCAGGCGGCTCATGGGGAGGCCGGCGTTGCTGAGGATCGACGGGCGGGCCGTGCATTGCGAGGTCCGGGGCGAAGGGGCCCCGGCTCTCTTCCTGCACGGCAATCCCGACACCTCGCGACTCTGGTCCGGGGTCGTGGGTAGCCTGCAATCCCGCTTCCGTTGTATCGCGCCCGACCTGCCGGGCTTCGGCCGCTCCGAAATCGACCTCGACCGCTTCGACTTCTCGCTCGACGGCATGGCGGCGTGGGTCGAAGCCGTCGTCACCGCTTGCGGCGTGCCAGAGCCGGTCAACCTCGCCGTGCACGACTTCGGCGGCGTCTATGGCCTTGCCTGGGCCGTTAAGCACCCGCAGCGGGTGCGCAGCATCGCGATCACTAATACCTTGTTCCAGGCGGACTACAAGTGGCACTTCTGGGCGCGCATCTGGCGCACGGCGGGGCTGGGCGAGCTTTCCATGACCACGTTCGGCGTGCCCGTTCTCGGCCGTGCACTGGCGCGCCTCTCGATCAGGGCCGGATCGCGCAAGCTCTCGCTCGCGCAGATCGATCGCATGTTCGACGAGTTCACCCCGTCCACCCGGGCCATGGTCCTGCGCCTGTACCGGGCTACCGATCCGCAACGCTTCGCAGGCTGGGAGGAAGCCATGCTCGAGGTGACGGCCCGCGTGCCGTCCCTGGTGCTGTGGGGCGATCACGATCCGTACATTCCCAAGCGCTACGCGGAGCGCTTTGGCGCACGCACCGTCGTGCACCTCGCAGACTGCGGACATTGGGTTCCGTCCGAGGAGCCCGCGGTCGCGAGCGGTGAGCTCTTGCAGTTGTTCGGCGCGGTATCGCAGTGAATGCGGCAGCGGGAACCGCCGTGCGAGGCCGCGCGCATGCGATCGTCATCGGCGGCAGCATCGCCGGGCTGCTCGCCGCACGCGTGCTGTCCGAGGCCTTCGAACGCGTGACGATCGTCGACCGCGACGAGCTCGACGACGCGCCCACGCCGCGCAAGGGCGTGCCGCAAAGCCCGCAGGTCCACGCCATCCTGACGCGTTCTTACGAAGCGATAACCGAACTGTTCCCCGGCCTCGCGGAGGAGCTCCTTGCGCAAGGCGCGTCCATCTACGACTCGGGGACCGGAATGGCGGCGCATCTGAATGGCTGCTGGATGTTGCGCGACCGGTGCGACCTGACCTACATCGACTGCACGCGCCCGCTCTACGAGGCGAAGCTCCGTTCACGGACTCGGCGACTGCCGAACGTCGCGTTCGTGCCGAGAGCGACGGTGCGCACCCCGGTCTGCGACGAAGCCGGGACCGTGGTCGGGGTCGAGGCGGAGGATGCCGCGACCGGCGCGATCTCGCGGCTGGAAGCCGACTTGGTTGTCGACGCCTCGGGGCGCGCAACGCACGCTCCGCGCTGGCTCGCGGCACTAGGCTACGGTGCGCCCGAAACAGAAGAGGTTCGCGTCGATCTGGCCTACGTGGGTGCCATGTATCGCCGCGCCCCCTCTTTCCAGGCACGGGCCAACATGTACGTGATCTATCCGAATCCGCCGACGAGCTGGCGGGGTGCGATCCTGCAGCGGGTCGAGGCCGGGCAATGGAAGCTCTCGCAATGGGGAATGTTCGGAGACAGCCCTGCGCTCGACGACGCTAGCTTTCTCGTATTCTCGCAAACCCTGACGTCCCCGGAGATCACCGACTTTCTTCGTGAGTCCGAGCGCCTGTCGGAGTTCAAGCGGATGGGCGTTCCAACCAATCGCTGGCATCGGTACGACCGGATGCAGCGGTTTCCCGCCAACTTCTTCTGCGTCGGCGATGCCGTCAGCTCGGTCAACCCCATCTATGGCCAGGGCATGACCAAAGCGGCCATCCACGCCATGCACTTGCGCACGCTCTTGCGTGAGGGACTGCCCACGCCGCAGGTTGCCGAAAGGATGCGCCAGGGCATCCCCGCGCTGGTCGAGCGCCAGGCCTGGATGACGACCGTCTACGGCGACCTCGTGTTCCCGCAGGCCGCGGGGCGCCGTCCTGCCGACTTTCGCTTCGTAACCTGGTACACCCGATGCATCGGCGAGCTCGCCTCGACCGACCTCGCCGCGCGAAGGGCTTACCAGGCCGCCCTGACTCTGCGTGACGGGCCGTATGCGTTGTTCCGGCCGCGTCTGTTCGCGAAGGCGCTCGCCTACGCGGCGCGTCGCCGCTTCGTGCCATTCGAGCGGCGCGTCAACGCCGGTTCGATGCCGACGGTGGATTGAACGATACTGGTCGGGGTGAGAGGATTCGAACCTCCGACATCTTGCTCCCAAAGCAAACGCGCAAACAGGCCGCATCGCCTTGAAAGAAAATCGACATCACCTCGCGACGGCTAATATTCTATCCGAGTTCCAGTGGAATTTGCCTCCAGCTACAACATCGTCTACACGACTTGTATTAGCCGGTTTTCGGACGCCGAGCATGAGTTCAACACGAGCGCTGGGAGCGGTTGTTCGTATTCGTGCTTTCGACCTATTCTGTTGAAAAACTCGAAAATGCAGTCGTCGCATTTTCTTGCCAACTTGACACTCGATCGCCAGTTCACCCCGCGAATCGTCGGAGGGCCAATTAGAAGGCTCTTGGTGAGGCGCATCGCGGAGGCACGTCTCCCGCAGCGTCTCAAGTTCAGCGAAGCCTCTGCGGGCCTGCAATTTTCCTAGCGCCTCCGAAATCGGAGTTTTTCAACAGA
>JADLEZ010000031.1 GCA_020845855.1 Burkholderiales bacterium | reverse complement strand
TACACGACGACGACCACGGTCACGCCATGTGAGGCCGAGGAACGCCGCATCCCGTTCGTGATCGAAGAACTCGCGATCGTGCCGGACAGCGGCGGCGTCGGACGGCGGCGCGGCGGTAACTGCGTGCGTCGAGTCGTGCGCTTCGAATACGCCGGGCTTCTGACTTCGCTCGCCGGCCGTGGCAAATTCCCGATCTGGGGACTGTTCGGCGGCGGCGCAGGCACTGCCCAGTCCGCCGTGCTGAACACCGCGCAGGGCGAGCGCGCGATCGGTCTGCTGGCGGAAGGGGTGACGCTCGCGCCGGGAGATCGCCTCGTCTATACCAACGGTGGCGGCGGCGGTTACGGGCCTGCCGTCGAGCGCGAGCCCGCGCGCGTGCTCGACGACGTGCTCGATGGCTGGATCACGCCGGCGCAGGCTCGTGAGGCTTATCGTGTGGCGTTGCGAGAAGTGCCGGATACTTCACTGACGACGACCTTCGAGATCGACGAACAGGCGACGGCGCAACTGCGCGCCGGTCCGGCGACGGGGTGAGTCGCAGCGGCATCGAACCATGAGCAGCCGTCGCGCCGATCATGGCGGTGACGCGAGCACGTGCCGTCGCCAGTCACGGCGCTGCGCGCGTCGACGAATCGATTCGAACGAGGAGCAAGGACCGTGACTGAACAAGCCGTTGCCTATTGCGTGGAAGGGCCGGTGGCCCGCATCGTCATCAACCGGCCCGAACGATTGAATCGCATCGACGCCGCAATAGTCAGCGGTCTCGAGGCGGCCTGGACGCGCTTCATGGCCGACGACACGCAGCGGGTCGCGCTGCTGACGGGCGCCGGTGATCGCGCGTTCACGGCCGGTGCGGACTTGCGCGCGGTTCCGCACGATCTCTATCGCGCGATCCCGGGCGTCGGTGTGGCGGTCGACAAACCCGTCGTGGCCGCCGTGCACGGCTACTGTGTCGGCGGTGGCATGGTGCTCACGATGATGGCGGATATCCTCATCGCGGCCGAAGATGCACGCTTCAGCTATCCCGAGGTCAAGATCGGCTTCTCGGGCGGCCTGATTGCAGGCCTGGCTGGGCGCATCCCGCACAAGATCGCGATGGAGCTCATGCTGATGGGCGAGACGATCGACGCGCGGCGCGCTTACGAAGTGGGCTTTGCGAACGCAGTCGTGCCGGCTGCGACGCTCGAACGCACGGCGCTCGACTGGGCGACACGCATCGCCGCACACGCCCCGCTGCCGTCACGCATGCTCAAGCGCTTCGTGTCCGATGTCATGCCGCGCGGCCCGACCGAGCGCGCCGGCATTGCGCGTGCCCAGGTCGACGCCATCAACGCGAGCGTCGACTGGGCCGAGGGACGCGCCGCATTCTTCGCCAAGCGCACGCCCCGTTTCGAGGGTCGCTGAAGCGCTGCGCCTCAATAGCGCCCACCCAGAAAGCCTTGTCTTTCGCGTCATGTTCGGACAGCGAGAGGGACAGCGACACCGGACAGCGAGCACCGGACAGCGAGGACACCCACAGGACAGAGCACCGGACAGAGCGGACAGCGAGGACACCCACCATACGAACGCGCGGCGCATCGCAGTCCCGGACCCTTCGTGTTTAGGGCTTGTTCGTAAGAAAATCCTCAAAGCAGTGGCGGGGCTCTTTTGGACATTCAAGGCTCCAAGGCTCGTAAGACTCAGGCCCTTGAATGCATCTCCCCGCCCCCGTAGCGTGAACTCGCCGGCATGGACGCTGGCCCCATTCGGAGATCGCAAGGATGACCCGACCCCGCTCCACGCTCGTCTCACCGAGCGATACGCCTTACTACCATTGCATCGGCCGCTGCGTACGACGCGCCTTTCTCTGCGGCGAAGATCCCGTCTCGGGCAAGTCCTTCGATCATCGCAAGCAGCGTATCCGCGATCGCTTGGCGCTGCTGACCGAGGTCTTTGCCATCGACGTCTGTGCCTATGCGCTGATGAGCAATCATTACCACCTGGTCCTGCGTATCGCGCCGGAGAAGGCCGCGGCCTGGACCGAGCGTGAGGTCGTCGAGCGCTGGCGACGGCTCTATTCCGGACCTCCATGCGTCACACGCTACCTCGACGGTGGCGTGCTCGATGCCACGGAGACTGCCCTGCTCGCCGACTGCCTCCCCCGCTGGCGCAGTCGGCTCGTCGATCTCAGCTGGTTCATGCGCTGCTTGAACGAGTTCATCGCGCGGCTCGCGAATCGGGAAGACGGCTGCACGGGTCGCTTTTGGGAAGGCCGATTCAGGTCGCAGGCGTTGCTGGACGAGCAAGCGCTGTTGACGGTCATCGCGTACGTCGACCTGAATCCCATGCGAGCCGGTGTCGCAGAATCCATCGAGGCTTCCGACTTCACTTCGGGCCAACAACGGTTGGGCGAGCTCACGAAACCGGAGAACGAGTCGTCTCTCGACCGGAAGCCGGCGCTGTTGCCCTTTGCACAAGCACTGCGACAGCCTGAAGTCGACGGCCTGCCGTTCAATCTCCAGGATTATCTGGACCTGCTCGACACGAGCGGTCGAGTGGTGCATCCGAGCAAGCACGGCGCGATACCGGAGACCACGCCGCGGTTGCTGTCGAGCCTCGGACTCGCGCCCGGTGAATGGTTAAAGAGCGTAGCCGAGCTCCACGCCCGTTTCCGGCTCTTCATCGGTGCACCGCATCGATTGTCGCTGCTCGCCGAGCGACGCGGCTGGCGCTGGATACGAGGACAGCGTGCGGCGCAACGGTTGTATGGGCACGTCAACGAGTAGGGACCGGCTGTTCAGCAACGTTCAGGGTTCGCGCGGCGAGTGCGAAAAAGTCGCGGTCTGGTGAGGCGCTGCCTGCATTCTCCAACACAGCTTTGGCATCGGCTCACGCGATGTGGCTCTGTGTTGGTCGCTACGTGGCGAGCAGCAGTGCGCGGCCTAAAGGTTTGATGGCAACTCAATGCGCGGTGATTACTTGATGGGTGTCCTTGTGCAGGTGTTCAGGATCGGTGGGTGTCCTGTTTGCACTCTGTTTGCACTGCAGTTTGCACTGCAGGCTTTCCTGTTTGCATTTTTCATGGGTGTCCGTATGCAGCTTGTGGGTGTCCGTATGCAGCTGTATGCAGGCTCTCCGTATGCAGGCTCCGGGCTGTGCAGACTCCAGGCCATGTCCAAGCCGGGATCCCGCGCTCAGAGATGAATCATGCGCTTGTCGACACCCAGCGCCGCCTCGTGCATGCCTTCCGACAAGGTCGGGTGCGCGTGCACGGTGCGCGCGATGTCCTCGGCGGAGGCGCCGAACTCCATCGCGATCACGGCTTCTGCGATCAGCTCCGAGGCGGTGGGGCCGATCACGTGGACGCCGAGCACGGCATCGGTCGTCGCGTCGCTGATGATCTTGATGAAACCGTCGGTCTCGCCCATCGCGCGGGCGCGGCCGCTGGCGAGGAAGGGAAAGCGGCCGCTCTTGTACGCCCGGTTCGCGGCCTTCAGCGACTGCTCCGTGGCGCCGGCCCATGCGATCTCGGGCCAAGTGTAGATCACCCACGGAATATTGGTGTGATCGAGGTGCGGTTTCTGGCCCGCGATCAGCTCGGC
>JADLEZ010000030.1 GCA_020845855.1 Burkholderiales bacterium | reverse complement strand
GCGGGGAACCCGTGCACGAAATTCGCGGCGCCGTCGATGGGATCGATCAGCCAGCGATGGCCCGCGCCCTCGCGCGCGCCGGCGATCTGCGCCGACTCGCGGCCGAGGATGGCGTGGTCGGGATAGGCGCTGCGGACGGCGGCGATGATGGCGTCCTGCGCCTCCATGTCGGCGCTGGTCACGATGTCGGCGTGCTCCTTCGAGAAAGCGGGCAGGCGCTTCAAGTCGCGCGCGGCGTCGACGACGATGCTGCCCGCGGTGCGCGCGGCGCGCACCGCGACCGCCAGCATGGGATCGGTGTCGATGCTCATCCGGTCTTCGCCTCCTTTGCATCCGGTACCTCCGGCAACGCGTACTTTGCCATGAACGCGCGATCGATCCTGTCTTTCCAGCGCCACACCCAATCGCCTTCGGCGACGAACGGGCCGCGCACCGCGATCGCGTGCCGGTCCCCCGTGGAGACGAGCGCGAGCGCGTGGCGCTGCGGCACGTGACGCTTCAGCGCGAGCCCGTGCGCTGCCCGCCGCAGGTTGGCCGCGAGCGGCGGGCCCTGGCGCACCGCGAATACACCCGCCTTCGGCCGCGGATGGTCGAGTTGCGCGGCGCAATCGCCGGTGGCGAACACGAACGGGTGCGAGGTCGAGCGCAGGGTGTCGTCGATGAGCACGAACCCTCGGCCGTCGCACGCGAGCCCGGATGCGGCGGGCCACGCCGCCGGAGCGGCGCCGGTCGCCCACACGATGCGGTCGACCGCGATGCGCCGGCCGTGGGTGACGACGAGGGTGCCCGGCTCGACCGCGGTCACGCCGCTGGCGAGGTGCAGCACCGCGCCGCGCTCGACCAGGACGCGGCCGAAGCGCGCGCGCACGATCGGCGGGAACTGCGGCATGAGCGCCGGCTGGTCGGTGACGAGCGCGAACCGCGGCGTCTCCGCGCGCATGATCGTGGCGAGGCGGTGATGCATCGCGAGCAGCATCTCCACGCCGCCGGCGCCACCGCCGACCACGGCGATCGCGCGCACGCCGCCGGTCAGCGCCTCGGCTTGCAGCCGCGCCCAGCCGAGCAGGAATCCGGAGACGGGCTTGACGGGGAGCGCGAGCGCTTGCGCCCCGGGCACGCGCAGGTCCGGATCCGCGCCCACGTCGAGCGACAGGAGATCGAACGCGAGGTACTCGCCGGACGCGAGCTGCGCGGTCTTCGCGTACAGGTCGAGATTGGCCACCGCGTCCGCGACATAGCGCGCACCCGCCCACAGCGCGAGCGGCGCGAGCCCGATGTGCGTGTCCTGTGGCGAGTAATGGCCGGCGACGAGGCCCGGCAGCATGCCCGAGTAGCACATCGAAGGCTCCGGGGAGACGAGCGTCAGCGTCACCTGCGGGTCTGGCCGTAGCGCGAAGCGGCGCAGCACCTCGACGTGCGCGTGACCGCCGCCGACCAGCAGCACGCGCTGCGGCCGCGTTGTCGCGGGACGGGCGGACGGCATCTGCCTTGCTCCCCTGACCGTTGCATCCGGCCGGTCCATCTCGGGCCGGCAGTCGGTGAACCTGCCGGGCTATGCTACACGAGGGGCCGTCGTCGGCAGCGCGGGGCCATGAACGCGCTTCATCGCCGAATCACCTCACCCGCGCGCTGCCCCGTCTCGACCCCGTCGCGCAGCGTCGCAACGCCGTTGACGAAGAGGTGGCGAATGCCGCGCGCGAGCTGCGACGGCGCGGCGAGCGTGCCGCGCTCTCCGTAGCGCTCCCAGTCGAGCACGGCGATATCGGCGCGATGCCCGCGCGCGATCCGGCCGCGGTCGGCAAGGCCGAGGCGCTCGGCGGGCATCGAAGTAAGCCGCCGTATTCCCTCGGACAACGTCAGCGCGCCCGTCTCGCGAACCATGCTTCGCAGGAACCACGCCGCCCAGGTGTACGCGCCGTGGAAGGTTTCGCCTGCGAGCACGCCGTCCGGCGCCAGGGTCGTCGCGTCCGACCCCGGGATGCACGCAGGGTGCTCGAACGTGAGGCGTTGCATCGGCTCGGTGTAGGTCGCGAGCAGTACCATCGGACGGTCGAGGTGCTGCGCGTCGGCGCGCAGGATGCCGATCGCAGCCGCGTGGCCGTCGGTGCCCTCGCATTCGCCGATCGCCGCCAGCGTGCGGCCGTTGCACTCGGGGCGCGCGATACTGTCGATCACCGTCACCTTCGCCCAGTCGCCCACGCCCGCGATCAGGTTGGGGTGTGCGCGGATTGCTTCGCACACTGCCGGTTCGGCGAGGCGCCGGCGCAGCTCGTCCGGCGTGCCTTGCTGCAGCGGCAGCGGCAACAGGTTGCGCAAGTGGGTGAAGCCGTGCAGCCGCGTATGCATGTCGAAGCCGACGTCGACGCCGGCGGCGTGCGCCGCGTCGACGCGGTCGAGGGCGCGCCGGGCATCGTCGTATCCGCTGCGCGGCGTGATGTGCGAGATCTGCAGGCGCACGCCGGTACGCTGCGCGGTGCCGATTGCCTCGTCGATGGCGGCGAGGGCACGGTGATCGCGATGCCGCGTGTGCGTGGCATACAGCCCGTCACGGCGCTCGACGATGGCGCACAAGGCGTCGATCTCCGTCGTCGCCGTCGCGCTCTCCTGCGCGTACTCGAGGCCGGTGGACAAGCCCCAGGCGCCGGCTTCGAGCGAAGCCTCGAGCGCCTTGCGCATCGCGGCCTGCTCCGCGGCATCCGCCGCGCGCATCGCGCGGCCGAGGGTGGCGAGCCGGAGCTGGCCGTTGGGCACCAGGGCGACGACGTTGACCGCGGGCGCGGCTGCGGCGAGCCGGTCGAAGTATTCCGCCATCGACGACCAGGAAAAGTAACCTTCTCCAGGTATCGGACCGTACATCGCGAGGCGCGCCGTATCGATATCGGCGAGCGGCGCGCAGCCGTGTCCGCAGTTGCCGATCACTTCGAGGGTGACGCCCTGGTGGATCGCGCTGCGCGCACGCGGATCGAGCAGCAGCGTGAGGTCGGAGTGGCTGTGGATGTCGATGAAGCCCGGCGCGAGCAGCGCGCCGCTGCAATCGATCACCTCGCCGTGGTGCGCGGTACCCGGCGGCTCGATGCCGTGGATCCGGGAGCCGCGAACGACGACATCGCCGGCGAACGGCGCACCGGCGGAGCCGTCGACAATGGTCGCGTTGGACAGCGTGAGCTCGGCCATCGGGCGAACGCTAAGCGCCGGCCGCCCGGCGCCGATCCGCGCGCAGTTGCTCGGTCGCCGGCACGTCGATCGTCCATGCCGTGCCATCGCGCCGCGCGACCACGCCGTCGTCGCGCCGCGCGCCGTCGACGCTGACCTTGCCCTGCGCGAGATCGCGCGCGACCAGCGCCGGATCGCGCGTCAGGGGATCGCCGTAGCCGCCGCCCCCGGCGAGCACGTGGCGGTAAACATCGCCGCGGCGCATCGCCACCGGTTCCTTGAACAGCACGGGCAGCACGCGGTTGTCGGTGTCGGGATTGATCACGTTCTGCGACGGGGAACCGGACATGCCGCCGTGCAGTCCGTAGGGGGGGAAGCGCCGCTTGTCCGAGCGCACCGAAATCGAGGCCTCGTCGCACAGCACGCGGATCTCGCGCAGGGTGGCGAGGCCGCCGCGAAACCGGCCCGGGCCGCCGGTGTCCGGGACGAGGCCGTAGCGCTCCACGCGCAGCGGATGCTCGCGCTCGATCATCTCGATCGGGATGTTCGATTGATTGGCGCCGATGTGGGCCACGCCCTCCTGGCCGTCGTGCGTCGGGCTGCCGCCCCAGGTGCCCATGATCGTCTCGACGAACACGAAGGCGCGGCCGTCGTGGATGCCGCCGATCGAGGGGATCGTCGAGCCGCCGCTGCCGTCGGCGGGGATGCGGCCGGGGAGCGCTTGCGCAAGCGCGCCCATGATGCAGTCCATCATGCGAAAGCCAGTGATGCCGCGCGCGCCGCAGGCCGCAGGCGACACCGGGTTGACGATCGTGCCCGAAGGCGCGATCAGCCGGATCGGCCGCGTGAAGCCCTGCGCGTTCGGCACGTCCACACCGAGCACCGAGCGCAGCGCTGCGTAGGCGGCCGCCTTGGTGAACGGGATGGGCGCGTTGATGCCGCCCTTTACCTGGCCCGAAGTGCCGGTCCAGTCCACCGTGACGTCGCTACCCGCCACGGTCACCGCGACCTCGAAGCGGATCGGATCGGGATCCTCGCCGAGGCCGTCGATGTGATTGGCGAAGCGGTAGGCGCCGTCGGGGATATCGGCGAACTCGGCGCGCGCCAGCGATTCGGCGTAATCGTGAATCGCCGCGAATGTCCTGCGCAACGGCTCGCGGCCGTAGCGGCGGACGAGCGCGAGGAACTCGCGCTCGCCGACCACGCAAGCCGACACCTGGGCGCGCACGTCGCCGATCACCTTGTCGGGCACCCGGACGTTGGCGGCGAGGATGTCCCAGATCGCCTGGTTCTCGCGGCCGGCGTCGACCAGCTTGAGCACTGGCAGCCGCAGCCCTTCCTGGTAGATCTCGGTCGAGCCGATCGAGTTGCTGCCGGGCACGATGCCGCCGATGTCGTTCAGATGCGCCACCGTCGTCGCCCAGCCCTCGATCTCGCCGTCGACGAAGATCGGACGCACCACGTACACGTCAGGCAGATGCTGGCCGGCCGCGAGGTAGGGGTCGTTGAAGATGTACACGTCGCCGGGCCGGGTGGTCGCACCGTGGCGCCGGACCAGGTTTTGCATCGCATCGAAGAAGCTGCCGAGATGCAGCGGCGTGGTGAGTCCTTGCGCGAGGGTCTGGCCGTGGCGGTCGCAGATCGCCGTCGAGTAGTCCATCGCGTCGCGGACGATGCTCGAGTACGCGGTGCGCATGATGATGAGCGCGAGCTCGTCCGCGATCGTGTCGAGCGCGTTCTTGACGAGCTCCAGCTCGAATGGCGTGACCGGCGCTCTCATGTCCATCGCGGAGGACTCCTACGCCTCGAGGTCGACGTCGATGACGATGTTGCCGCCGGCGTCGACGAATACGCTTGCATCGGGCGGCACCACCGTAGTGCCCTCGTACTCCTCGACGATGAACGGGCCGTGCCGCGGTGCGCTTCCCAGCGCCGTGCGCTCGATCACGGCCGTCTCCCGCATCCCGCACCCGGGGCCGAAATACGCGGCGCGCGACGCCGGGCCGGCGGCGAGGGCGCGCGGGCGCGTGGACAGACGCTGCGGGCCGTGCCTTGCGTCCTCGTAAGTCCCCGTGACTTCCAGCGCGACGAGCTCGACCCCGTCGCCATCGTCGAAGCGGTGGCCGTAGGTCCGCTCGTGCTCGAGCGCGAAGGCCTCGGCGAGGCGCGCGAGCTCCGCGCCCGACACGGCGCCGGCGCGCATGGGGATTACGAGCTCGAACGCCTGGCCGATGTAGCGCATCGCCGCGGCGTGGCGCATCGCAAGGCGCCCGCGCGGCAGGCCGAGCACGCTCGCGACACTGTCTTCCAGCATCGCCAACGTTGCGGCGATCGCGTCGGGTATCGCCGAGGCGAGCGGCACGAGGCAGGCATGGGTCTGCGTGAACTCGATCGGCGCCACCGACAGGCCCAGCGCGCTGAACACGCCGGCCGCCGGCGGCACCAGCACGCGGCGCATCTGCAACTGCCGCGCGAGTTCCACCGCGAACACGCCGCCGTTGCCGCCGAACGCCATCAGCACGCAGTCGCGCGGATCGCGGCCGCGATACGTGGATACGGCCTTCACGGCGCGCATCATGTTCGCCGCCGCGACGACGTACACCGCCCACGCGGCATCGAGCGCGCTGCCGGCGGCGCCGGCCGCCGCCGTGCGCTCCAGCGCGGCACGCGCGAGATCGTGCCGAATCGCCACCGCGCCGCCGGCGAGCGAGCGCGGGTTGAGATAGCCCAGCACGACGTTGGCATCGGTGACCGTCGCCTGCGCGTTGCCGGCGCCGTAGCAGGCCGGGCCGGGCGCTGCGCCGGCGCTGCGCGGTCCGACCTTGAGCGCGCCCGCACGGTCGAACCAGACGAGGCTGCCGCCGCCGGCGCCCACTTCGCTGATGTCGATCACCGGCAGCTTGAGCGCGTAGCCCCCGCCCTTGACCAGCCGGCTCGACAGCGAGATGCCGCCGCCCACTTCGTACTCGTCGGTGCGGACGATGCGTCCGTCCTCGATCATCGCCGCTTTCGCGGTCGTGCCGCCCATGTCGAACGTGATGACGTCGCGATAGCCGCTGGCGGCCGCCTGGAACGCGCCGCCGATCACGCCGGCGGCGGGACCGCACTCGACGATGCGCGCCGGCATCCGCATCACCGACTGCGCGTCGAGAATGCCGCCGGTCGATTGCATCACGAGCAGTCGGCCCGCCACGCCGAGCCGCCTGAGGCTCGCGTCGAGCGCGCCGATGTAGCTCGCCACCGGGGGGCCGACGTACGCGTTGATCACCGTGGTGCTGGTGCGCTCGTACTCGCGGATCTCGGGCAGCACGTCGCAGGACAGCGTGAGGAACACGTCCGGGAGTGCCGCGCGGATCATCTGCCCGATGCGCCGCTCGTGGATGGGGTTCGCGTAGGAGTGCAGGCAGCACACGGCGATCGCCTCGACCTCCTGGCGGCGGAGCTCGTCGATTGCCGCCGCGACGTCGCCTTCGGCCAGCGGCACCACCACGCGGCCGTCGGCGCCGATGCGCTCGGTCACCTCGAGCCGCAGCTCGCGCGGCGCCAGCGGATCGGGCTTGACGTACAGCGGGTCGTACAGGCGCGGCACGCGGATGCGGCGCAGCTCGAGCACATCGCGAAAGCCGCGCGTGGTGACGAGGCCGGTGCGCGCGCCACGGCCCTCGAGGATCGCGTTGGTCGCCACCGTGCACCCGTGCAGCACCTCACCGACGTCGGCGGCGGGAATGCCGAGGGAGGCCAGGAGCGCGCGCATGCCGTCGGCGATGCCGCGGCTGTAGTCGTCGGGTGTGGACGGCACCTTCTCGGTCGCGATCGAGCCGTCCTCCAGCATCAGCGTGATGTCGGTGAACGTGCCGCCGATATCGGCGGCGACCTTGAGGTTGCGGGACATGTCTCGCGATCGGCGATATCGGGCCCGGCTACTTGCCGGGCTGCGGCAGCACGAGGTCGGGCAGCCACAGCGAGATGGAAGGGACGAACGTGAGCAGCGCCAGCGCAAGCAGCAGCACGCCGATGAACGGCAGCGTTGCCTTCACCAGCGCGACGAACTCGACGCGGGCGATCGCCATCAGGATGAAGAGGCCGATGCCCATCGGCGGGTGCATGTAGCCGATCAGCAGGTTGAAGATCACCAGCACGCCGAAGTGCGTGGGGTCCACCCCGACCGCGAGCGCGGTGGGCAAGAGCAGCGGCACCGCGAGCAGCATCGCCGGCAGCGTCTCGATCAGGCATCCCAGCATCAGCAGCAGCAGGTTGGAGAGCAACAGGAAGCTCACCGGCCCGATCGACAACGACGTCATCAAGCTGGTCAGATGCGCGGCGGTGCCTTCGGCGACGAACACGTACGACAATCCCGAAGAGATGGCGATCACGTACAGGATCAGCGCGCTTGCCTCGACGGTCTCGACCAGCGAACGCGAGACGGCGGCGAAGGTCAGGTTGCGTTGCACGGCGCCGACGAACAAGGCGTACGCGACCGCCAGCACGCCTGCCTCGGTCGGGGTCGCCCAGCCCGAGACCATCCCGCGCATGATCACCAGCGGGGCGAACAGCGCCAGCAGCGCGTCCTTGGTCGTGCGTCCGAGCTTGCGCGCCGAGAACTTTCCGGGCGGCGGCGACGGAGTGCAGCCGTAGCGGGTGAGGACCACGATCAGCAGCATGAGCAGCGCCGCGATCAGGATGCCCGGACCGATGCCGGCCACGAACAGGCGCGCGATCGACACGTTGGCGGTGATCGCGTACACGACCATCATGATCGACGGCGGGATGATCGGTCCGAGTGTCGAGACTGCCAGCACCGTGGCCGCGGCGAATTCCTTGGAGTACCCGGCCTTCGGCATCTCCTTACTCGAGATCGCTGCCAGCGCGGCGGCATCGGCCACCGCCGCGCCGGAGATTCCCGAGAAGATGAAGCCGGCGACGACGTTGGCGTGCGCGAGCCCTCCGCGCAGGGTGCCGACCAGCGCCTGCGCGAAGTCGAAAATCTTGCGGGTGATGCCGAGCTGGTTCATCAGCGCGGCGGCGAGGATGAAGAACGGTATCGCCGTCAACTCGATGCTCTTGACGCTCGACACCATGTTCTGGGGGATCAGGATGAGGTCGTAACCGCCCCACAGCATGCCGGTCGCCGTCGCCAGCGCGAGCGCGATGGCGATCGGCATGCCGAGCATCATGAGGCCGAGCAACGTGGCGAAAACGACGAGGGATACCACGTCAGCCGTCCGTTCCGGGCAGGCTCGACGGCAGCGGGTGCGGAGACTCGAGCCGCTGCAGCAGCCGCTCCAGCATCGTCGCCGCCATCAGGATCGAGCCGATCGCCACGGGTGCCGTGAACAGCGGATTCGGCAGATGCAGCCCGGGCGACTTGAACGGCCATTGCACGGCGATCAGATTGTGCGAGTACCAGAAGATCATGAGCAGCGTGCCGACGATGGTCACGTCGATGGCGATGCCGATCCACCGCTGGACGGACGCCGGCATGCGCCGCAGCAGGATGTCGACCGAGATGTCGCCGCGCCTGAAATACACCTGGTAGATGCCGAGGAAGTACAGCCAGATCGCGAGCAGCAGGTTGACCTCGAACACCCAGACGACCGATGCGTCGAAGAAGGCGCGCGCGGCCATCTCGACCAGGTTGTCGAGCACCAGAGCCGAGAGCAGCAGCGCGGTGACGACGACGCAAACGCGGTAGGACGCGCGGTTGCAGGCAGCGAGCAGGCTGCGGCCGCGCGTCATGTCCGAAGGGGCAGCGCGCGGCCGCGGGGCATCCGTGGCCGAATCTTCAGAGGCCCTTGACGGTGGCGAGGATCTCGGGCGAGAGCAGCTTCTCCTTCACGAGCTCGTCGTAGAAGGGCTCCATCTTCTTGCGAAACGACGTCGTGTCGACCTTGATGATCTGCGCCTTGTTGTTGGCGACCATCGCCGCGAGATCGCCGGCGATCCGCTCGTTGGTCGTCTGCGTGTAGACCTTGCCGGCCTCGTTGGCGGCGCGGACCAGGAGCTGCTGCTGGTCGGGTGTGAGCTTCTTCCAGGTCTTCTCGCTGATCATGATCGGCCAGGTCTGCGGATACTCCTTGATCTCGATGATGTACGGCGCGACTTCGGTGAACTTCATCGGGTTGACGAGCGCGATCGGGGCGGTGACCGCGTTGACCACACCCTGGCGGATGCCGAGGTAGGTCTCGGTCCACGCGAGCTGGACGGGCGTGGCGCCCAGGTTCTTCCACGAGCGGATGTAGACGTCGTTGGGGAACATCCGGATCTTCAGGCCCTTGAGATCGTCGACGTTGTGCACCGGCTTGGAGCTCACCAGCACGCGGTACGGGCCGCGCTCGGCGTTGTACTCGGTGGACAGCACGCGGATGCCGCGCTCGAGGAGGCGCTGCTCGGCCTTCCTGAACGTCGGGCTCGCGAGATACTTGCGCAGCGCCGCGTTGTCCTTGAGCAGGTACGGAATGGAGATCGCATTGAGCTCTTCGGGCACGATCTGCGCGTAGTACTCGAGCGCGCCGCTGTACAGGTCGAGGGTGCCGGTCATCAGCCCTTCCAGGGCGGCGTCCGGCTTGCCGAGCGCGTCCTGCAGGTGGATCGCGATCTGGAGCTGTCCTTTCGAGCCTTCCTCGACCACCTTCTTGAAGTGCTTGAGCGCCACTTCCTCGACGCTGCCCGGGCCCAACGACTCGTTGAGCTTCAGCGTGAGCTGCGCCGCGGCTTGTCCTGCCGCCGCCAGCAGCAGCGCCCCTGTCAACACTATCGCACCCCATCGCTTCATCTGTCGCCTCCGCCGGAGTCGGACCGCGAGCCGGTCCATGGATGCAGTGTAGGTCGGGTGGTGCGGTGAAATAAAATGATATTATTTGATAAGCAAGCATTCACAAAGTTTTGGAACACCGAGGACGCCGATGCTGCGCCGGATCACGCTGAAGCAGATCGAGGCGTTCTATTGGACCGCCGAGCTCGGCAGCTTCTCGGCCGCGGCCGGGCGTCTGAACACGACGCAGCCGGCGATCTCGAACCGGATCCGCGAGTTCGAGTCGGCGCTGGATGTGCGCCTCTTCGACGCCGACGTGCGCGCGCCGCGCCTGTCGCCCAAGGGCCGCGAGGTCCTCGCGGTCTGCGAGCAGTTCCTGCACCTGGGCAAGGCGCTGGAGGACACCCTCGGCAGCGGCGAGAGCGTCGGGGGCCTGGTGCGCGTCGGCGCCGCCGACACGGTGGCGCTCACCTGGCTGCCCACGCTCGTGTCGCGGCTGCGCACGCAGTATCCGCAGGTGGAGGTCGAGCTGATCGTCGACTTGAGCATCCACCTGCAGGCGCGGCTGCGCGAGCGAGCGCTCGACATCGCGTTCCTGGTCGGCCCGCTGTCCGATCCCGACGTCACGACGCGGCACTTAGGCGACGTGCGCAACGCATGGATGTGCGCACCGGGCCTCGTGCGCGGAGCGGGCAAGGCGGTGACGCCCCGCGACCTCGCGGCGCTGCCGGTCTTCATCCACTCGCGCGGCTCGCACCTGCACCAGACGGCACTGCGCTGGTTCGAAGCGCACAACGTACGGCCGACGCGCGTCCACGGCTGCAACAGCCTGTCGACGATGATCCGCATGACCATCGCCGGGCTCGGCGTCAGCGTCCTTCCGGTGGACATGCTGCGCGCGGAAGTGCGCCGCAAGGCGCTCGTCACGCTCGACGTGAAGCAGGGCTTCCCGGCCAACCGCTTCCTCGTGGCCCACCAGTCGAAGACCTTCGATCGCACCGTGCAGGTCATCTCGAACCTCGCGGTCGACCTCGCTGCCGAGAGCGGGCTCTTCCGGATCGACGGGGCAGCCGTACGGCACGGGCGGTCGCGCCGTCCACGATGATCGGCGGCGGGTGAGGGTGCAGCGCCGATCACCGGACGCGCCCGCATTGCCCCCGCGGCGTGCGCGCAGTATCCTACCGGTCCCCGCAGTTTCCGTGAAGCCACGACAGCCGCCGCCAAGAGCGGCTGCCACCGAAAGAGGAGAACTCCAGTGCCTGTCCAACTTTCACTTACCGTCAACGGCAAGGCGGCCGGCGCCAGCGTCGACGAGCGCACGCTGCTCGTCGAATACCTTCGCAACCAGCTCGCGCTGACCGGCACCCACGTCGGGTGCGACACCGGCCAGTGCGGCGCGTGCACCGTGCTCGTCGACGGCCGCGCGGTGAAGTCGTGCAACGTGCTCGCCGCGCAGGTGAACGGCGCCAAGGTCACCACCATCGAGGGGCTCGCTGCGGCGGACGGCACCCTGCACCCGATGCAGGAGGCGTTCCGCGACTGCCACGGCCTGCAATGCGGCTTCTGCACGCCGGGCATGGTCCTGTCGGCGATCGACCTCGTGCAGCGCCATCCCGGCGCGGACGAGCAGACGGTGCGCGAGGCGCTCGAGGGCAACCTGTGCCGCTGCACGGGCTATCAGAACATCGTCAAGGCGGTGCAGCAGGGCGGCGCCGCGATGCGCAAGTAGGAGGCGACCATGGGTGCCAACGAAACCGGTCTCATCGGCCAGGCGGTCCGCCGCAAGGAGGACTCGCGCTTCCTGCAGGGCGCGGGGCAATACACCGACGACGTGGTCCAGCCGCGGCAGTCGTACGGCTGCTTCCTGCGCTCGCCGCACGCGCACGCGAAGATCCGCAAGATCGACACCGCGGCCGCCAAGGCCGCACCGGGCGTCATCGCGGTGTTCACCGGCGCCGACCTCACCGGCGTCAACGGACTGCCCTGCGGCTGGCTCATCACCGGCACCGACGGCAAGCCGATGAACGAGCCGCCGCATCCGGTGCTCGCACAGGGCAAGGTGCGCCACGTGGGCGACCCGGTCGCGCTGGTGGTCGCCGAAAGCGCGCACCAGGCGAAGGACGCCGCGGAAGCGATCGACGTCGACTACGAGGTGCTGCCGGCGGTGGTGAGCTGTGTCGACGCGCTCAAGCCCGGCGCGCCGCAGATCCACGACGGCGGCAACAAGTGCTACACCTGGGCGCTGGGCGACAAGGCCGCGGTGGACGCCGCGTTCGCCAAGGCCGCGCACGTGGCCAAGGTCGACATCGTCAACAACCGGCTCATTCCCAACGCGATCGAGCCGCGCGCGGTGAATGCGTCGTACAACCGCGCCGAGCAGGCGTACACGCTGTACGTCGCGAACCAGAACCCGCACGTCGAGCGCCTGCTGATGACCGCGTTCGTGCTGGGACTGCCGGAGACCAAGGTGCGGGTGATCGCGCCGGACGTCGGCGGCGGCTTCGGCTCCAAGATCTACCTGTACGCCGAGGACGTGGCGCTGGTGTGGGCGAGCAAGCAGGTGAACCGCCCGATCAAGTGGACCGCCGAGCGCGGCGAGGCGTTCGTCTCCGACGCGCACGGCCGCGACCACGTCACCCACGCCGAGCTCGCCTGCGACAAGAACGGCAAGTTCCTCGCCATGCGGGTGATCACCACGGCCAACCTGGGCGCGTACCTGTCGACGTTCGCATCGGCCATCCCGACCATCCTGTACGCGACGCTTCTGGCCGGCCAGTACACCACACCGGTGATCTACTGCGAAGTGACCGCGTCGTTCACCAACACGGTGCCGGTGGACGCGTATCGCGGGGCCGGCCGTCCGGAAGCCACCTATGTGGTCGAGCGGCTGGTGCACCAGGCCGGGGTCGATCTCGACATTGCGCAGGACGAGATCCGCCGCCGCAACTTCATTCGCAAGTTCCCGTATGCAACCCCCGTGGCGCTGACCTACGACACCGGCAACTACGACGCGACACTCGACGAAGCCATGAAGATGGCCGACGTGGCCGGCTTCCCGGGGCGCAAGGCGGAGGCGGCCAAGCGCGGCAAGCTGCGGGGCTTGGGCTACTCGTCGTACATCGAGGCCTGCGGCCTCGCGCCGTCGAACGTCGCCGGCGCCCTCGGTGCACGCGCCGGCCTGTTCGAGGCGGGGGCGGTGCGCGTCAATCCCACGGGCGGGGTCACCGTCTTCACCGGATCGCACAGCCACGGGCAGGGGCACGAGACCACGTTCGCGCAGGTCGTCGCGGCCCGGCTCGGCATCGACATCAATACGGTCGAGGTGGTGCACGGCGACACCGGCCGCATCCCGTTCGGCATGGGCACCTACGGCTCGCGCTCGCTCGCGGTCGGCGGCACCGCGATCGTGAAGGCGCTCGACAAGGTGATCGCCAAGGGCAAGAAGATCGCGGCGCACCTGCTCGAGGCCGCGGAAGCGGACATCGAGTTCAAGGACGGCAAGTTCACGGTGGCGGGCACGGATCGCAGCAAGGCATTCGCGGAGATCGCGCTCGCCGCGTACGTGCCGCACAACTATCCGCTCGACAAGCTGGAGCCGGGCCTCGACGAGACCGCGTTCTACGACCCGACCAACTTCACCTACCCGGCGGGCACCCATGTCTGCGAAGTCGAGGTCGATCCCGACACCGGCGTGGTGAAGGTGGTCGGCTTCACCGCCTGCGACGACTTCGGCAACATCATCAATCCGATGATCGTGGAGGGCCAGGTGCACGGCGGCGTGGTGCAGGGCATCGGCCAGGCGCTGCTCGAGAATTGCGTCTACGACAGCCAGAGCGGGCAGCTTCTAAGCGGCAGCTACATGGACTACGCCATGCCGCGCGCCGACGACGTCCCGTCGATCAAGGTCGGCACCAAGGTCACGCCCTGCACGCACAATCCGCTCGGCGCCAAGGGCTGCGGCGAGGCGGGCGCCATCGGCGCGCCGGCGGCGATGATGAACGCCGTGCACGACGCGCTGCTGGCGGCGGGCGTCAAGGACATCCAGATGCCCGCGTCGCCGCATCGCGTGTGGCAGGCGATCCAGTCGGCCAAGGCATGAAACATCCCCCCACGCTCACTTCGTTCGCTGCCCCCCAGGGGGCTGGCCAGTCCCTTGGGGCGGCCCTGCGGGACTGACAGGAGAACACACATGTACAGCTTCGAACTGAAGAAGGCCGACTCGGTCGCCAACGCAGCGGCACTGCTTTCGCAAACCGGCGGCAAGCCGCTCGCCGGCGGCCAGAGCCTCGTCGCCGCGATGAAGCTGCGCCTCGCGCAGCCGGGCACGCTCGTCGACCTGTCGGGCATTGCGGAACTGAAGGGCATCCGCAAGGAAGGCGAGCACATCGTCGTCGGCGCCATGACCCGACACGCGGAGGTCGCCGCCTCCAAGGAAGTGCGCGCGGCGATTCCCGCGCTCACCGCGCTTGCCGAAAGCATCGGCGACCGCCAGGTGCGCAACATGGGCACCCTCGGCGGCGCGCTCGCCAACAACGATCCGGCGGCGGACTATCCGGCGGCGGTCCTCGCGCTCAACGCGACCGTCCACACCAACAAGCGCAAGATCGCGGCCGACGACTTCTTCAAGGGACTGTATGAGACCGCGCTCGCCGACGGCGAGATCATCACCAGCGTGAGCTTCCCGATTCCCGCGAAGGCGGCGTACTCGAAGTTTCCGCAGCCCGCGTCACGCTTCGCGCTGGTCGGTGTGATGGTCGCGCAGACGGGCGGCGGCGTGCGCGTCGCGGTCACCGGAGCCGGGGCCTCGGTGTTCCGCGCCAAGGCGATCGAAGATGCGCTGTCCAAGAGCTTTACCGCAGACGCGGCGAAGAATGCCAAGGTTTCCGCGAGCGGGCTCAATAGCGACATCCACGGAAGTGCCGAGTATCGCGCGCATCTCGTGTCGGTGCTGGCTGCGAGGGCCGTGAGCGCTGCGGGATAGTTCCCCTCACCCCGACCCTCTCCCCGCTCGCGGGGAGAGGGAGGGTTATTTCGCGGGGGGCTTCGGCTTTGCGCGGGCCAGTTCCGCCTTCACGCTGCGCACCACCTGCGACCATATCGGATGCCCCGCCTCCGCGGGCGCGAGCGCGAACGCGGGGTCGGCCTCGAACACCTTGCGGAACTCGTCGCGGCAGACTTTCTCGCGGCCGTTGACGCACACCATGAAGGCGGTGTACTTGTGTGCGCGCGCCCGGTCGAGGGGATCGGACAACCCCATCTCCAGCGCGCTCTGCAGCTTGGTTTCGGCAGCCTTGTAGTCACCGTCCTCGTAGCTCTTGATGCCCGCGTCGAGCTCGGACTGCGCGGTGACCGGCGGGGGCGGCGGGGGCGGCGGGAGCGGCGGAGCCTCGCGCACCGGCGGGGGCGCGACGGGCGCCGGCGCGGGCGCCGGCGGCGCGTCCGAAGCAGGTGGCGTCGCGCAGGCAGCGACGACGCAGGCGAGGGCGACGGCCGCAGCACATCGTTTCATTGGAATTTATGCTTGATTCGCGCGACCCCGTCGGGCGCGACGTCGATGGTCTCACGATGCGGCGGGAACGTCGTGTTGCGGACTTCGATGACGTGCTTGCCCGGCGGCAGCTTCAACTCGTGCATCGGGGGCGAAACGCCACGCTTGCGCCCGTCGACGACGATCTCGCCCCATGGACTCACCGCGAACAGGACGCGTCCGGTGGGCTTGGGCGGCGCGGGTGTGGCGGCCGCGACGTCGGTCTTCTCCGGCGCGGCGGCGGGTGCGGCGGCCTTCGCGGCCGTGGTGTCGGTCTTGTCCGGCGCGGCCACGGGCGCAGGGGCGGGGGCCGCGGCAGGCTGTGCTGGAGCCGGCGCCGGGGCAGCCGCGCTGCCGGTGACTTCCGGCGCTGGGGGTTGCGCGGTCACGGGCACGGCCGCGACCTCCGGCTCGCGCAGCGCGAGCGCCGCGACCACCGCCGCTAGCACGACCGCTGTGGCGGTGGCCCCGATCATCCGCCAGTTCCGCCACCACGGCGGGGACGACTCCGGGAACATCGACGGCGCGGCAGCGAGCGGGACCTGCTCCTCGTCCGCGGCGGATGCGAGCGCGGTCGCGCTCGCCGGTTGCGGCGAGGTCGGATGCTCGAGCGCGGGCAGCGGCGCGGGTGCGGACGTCTGGAACTCGATCGAGTCGAAGCGGCGCAGGTCGCTCGCCATCTCCTGCGCGTCCTGGTAACGGTCGTCGGGGTCCTTGGCGAGCGCCTTGCCCACGACGTGATCGAACGCCCGCGGCAACTTCGGGTTGTGGCTCGACGGCGGCGGCGTGGGGTCGCTCAGCACCTGCCTCAGGATGCTGTTGAGGTCGTTGCCCTGGAACGGCGGCTTGCCGGTGAGCATCTCGTAGAGCACCGCGCCCAGCGAAAAGATGTCGGAGCGCCCGTCCACCGGCCGCCCCATCACCTGCTCGGGCGAGGTGTAGCGCGGGGAGCCGAACACGTTGCCAGCGAGCGTGCGCGTGCCCGTCGGCAGGAGCGCGATGCCGAAATCGGTGATCTTCACCGCGCCGCTCGCGAGCACCATGATGTTCGCCGGCTTCACGTCGCGGTGGATCACCTGGTTGCGGTGCGCGAAGGCCAACCCCTCCGCGATTTCGGCGGCGATGCCGGCGATGCGCTGTGGTGGCAACACGACGCCCGAATCCATGATGTCGCGCAGCGAGCGGCCGTCGAGGTACTCCATCGCGATGTACGCGACATCGTCGGTCTTGCCCACGTCGTGGATGGTGACGACGTTGGGGTGGTTGAGGCGACCGGCGGACTTGGCCTCGCGAAAGAAGCGGCGCTCGAAGGCCTCGGTTTCGGCGTCGGATAGCCCGAGCGTCACCGTCTTGATGGCCACGATCCGGTCGATCATCGGATCGCGAGCCTTGTACACCACACCCATGGCGCCGCGCGCGATCTCGCCCACGATCTCGTAGCGGCCGAGCGCGGTGCGCGAGTTGGTCACGGCCTCGTTCATTCAGCCATCCCTCCCGGCGCGCAACCGCCGAAAGGCGTCTTCCAGGCGCCGCCGTGCAATACTTTCGCCGCAGGCGCGACCATGGTTGGCCATTGCGCCGATCCCGATCTCAAAGAGCCACGAACCGATTGAAACATGGCTGGCAGTTTCCTTGAAGTGGCGTCGCTCACCGACGTCGGCAACGTCCGCCGCTACAACGAGGACAGCATCGCGGTGGACGCCGCGAACGGCATTGTCGCACTTGCCGACGGCATGGGCGGTCACCGTGCCGGCGAGGTTGCGAGCCGCATGGCGACCGACACCCTCGTGTCCGGGCTTGCTGCCGCCACCCGGACCTTCGAAACGCGCGTCCGCCAGCATGCGCCACTGCTTGCACTAAGCCAAAGCATAAACCGAGCCAACCGCTTGATCCACGATGCCGGGAAGGTGGACGCCCGGTACCGCGGCATGGGAACCACGTTGGCGGCCGCCGTGTTCCACGACAATAAAGTGACGCTCGCCCACGTCGGCGACTCGCGGGTCTACCGGGTGCGTGGCGGGCAGCTCGCGCTCCTCACCCGCGACGACTCGCTGCTGCGCGACCAGGTCGAGCTCGGCGTGATTTCGGCGAGCGAAGCGCGCCGGTCGCACAACCGCAGCCTCGTCACCCGCGCGCTCGGCATCGAGGACCGCGTCGCACCGCATCTCGCCGACGACGCTGCGCTGCCGGGCGACGTCTACGTGCTGTGCTCCGACGGCCTCAACGACATGGTCGAGGACGCCGACATCGAGCTCATCGTGGCGTCGCTGTCCGCCAACCTTCCGCTCGCCGCGACGCATCTCGTGCAGGCCGCGAAGGACAACGGCGGCTACGACAACGTGTCGGTCATCCTCGCCAAGGTGACCGGGCCGTTTCCGGCGCGAGCGCCCGGATGGTGGGCGCGCCTGCGCGCGTGGCTCGCACGCCTCACTGGAACGCGCTGATGGCGAAGCTCGTGCTGAGCCGCGACGGCGCGCTCGTCGACCAGTGGTTCCTGGACGACGCGCGCGTCACCGTCGGCGGGGCCAGCGACAACCGCGTCGTGGTGAGCGACCCCGCGGTCGGCGAGCGACACGCCGCGATCGTCGCGGTCGGCAACGACTACATCCTCGAGGCGCTGGGAGGTACCGGCGTGCCGGTCAACGGCAAGGCGCGCATACGCCACATCCTGCAGCACAACGACGTGATCGAACTGGGCGAGTTCCACTTGCGCTACGTCGACAGCAAGGCCTCCTCCGAGATCGATCTCGAGCGCACGATGCTGATCCCGGGGCTCGCCCCGGGTGCGGGCCTACTCGCCGGCGCAGTGCCGGACAAGGGCGAGATCACGCAAGACCTGCACATCCCGTCGTCGCGCGCGACGCGCACGCGGTTCCCGCGGGGACGCATCAAGTGGCTGCAAGGGGGGCGCGGCGGCGAAGGGAAAATGCTCGACCGCGTGATTGCGACGTTCGGCGCGCCGGGAGAAGCCGTGGCGGTGAGCACCCGGCGGCCGCACGGCTTCTATGTCACGCACGTCGAGGGCGAGAAGCACCCGCGGGTGAACGGCGAATCGATCGGCCGCGAGCCGCGCCATCTCATGAGCGGCGACATCGTCGAGGTCGGCGGCGAGCGGATCGAGTTCGAACTGCTGGAAAGCTGAAATGGGGACGTACCCCATTACTGATTTGTAATGGGGACGTACCCCATTTCAGGGACGTACCCCATTTCAGCTATTTCTGGGGCCAGAACAGCCAGGAGTCGAGTGCGAGCGCGCCGCCCTCGAACCCGTGGACGATTCGCTGGGCGCGCGCCGCCGCGCCCGCGGCGCCCCACGCAACGTGCAGCGGCAGGAAGTGCTCGTCCGACGGATGTGCGCGCAGCGCCTCGGGCGCCTGCGTCCGCCAATCGATGAGTGCGGCGGTGTCGCGCGCCTGCAGCCGGTCGTCCACCCATGCCGCGAACGCCTCGGCATAACGCAAGGGCTCCGTGCGCCGGCGATTGGCGGCCCAGTCGCGCAGATTGTGCGTGGTGTGCCCGGAGCCGACGACGAGCACGCCCTCCGCCGCGAGCGGCGCGAGCGCGCGGCCGAGCGCCACGTGATGCGCGGCGCCCAGCGCCGGCTGCAGCGAGATCTGTACGACGGGAATGTCGTGCCCGGGATGCATGTGCAAAAGCGGCACCCACGCGCCGTGATCGAGGCCGCGGCATCCGTCCACACCCGCGGTCAGGCCGGCTTCCTTGAGCAGCGCCACCGCGCGCGCCGCGAGCCCGGGCGAGCCGGGCGCTGCATAGCGCAACGTGTACAGCTCCTGCGGGAAGCCACCGAAATCGTGGACCGTCGCCGGCATCGGGTTGCCCGAGAGCATCGGCAGCGAGGTTTCCCAATGCGCCGATGCCATGAGGATCGCTTTCGGCCGCGGCAACTCGCGGCCGAGGGCTTCCCAGGCGCGTCCGGCTACGCCCGGCTCGATGGCGTGCATCGGCGAGCCGTGCGACAGAAACGCGGTGGGAAGCCGGGTCATCGGTGGCCCGTCGGGCTCACGCCGCCTTGGCGAGCCCCTCCTCGACGAGCACCTTGTGCACCGCCGGCCGCGCGGCGACACGCGCCTGGAACTCGCGCAGCGCCGGGTACGGCGTGAGGTCGACCTTGTGCATGCCCGCCCAGTTGAGCATCACGAACAGGTACGCGTCGGCAGCGGTGAACGACGCTCCGGTGAGGTACGGCTTTCCGGCGAACGCCTTGTCGAGGTAGGCGAAGCGCCTCGCGATCTTCTCGCGCTGCGCTTCCTTGGTCGCGTCGGGCGTGGTCGGATACCACAGCGGGCCGAACTGCTTGTGGAGCTCGGTCGCGACGAAGTTCAGGAGCTCCATCTGGCGATAGCGCTCCATCCCGCCGAACGCGGGCGCGAGCGTGCCCGGCTTGCGGTCGGCGATGTACTGCAGGATCACCGCCACTTCCGACAGGCGCGAGCCGTCGTCGAGCTCGAGCAGCGGCACGTAGCCCTTGGGATTGATCGCATAGTAGTCGGCGCCGCCGGCGAGCGTATGCGAGCGCAGGTCGACCTTGGCGGTCGTGTAGGGGACGCCGGCCTCGGCGAGCGCGATGTGCGCCGCGAGCGAGCATGCTCCGGGCGAGTAATACAGTTTCATGAGGTCTCTCCTGGTCGTCCAACGAGGGGCACCCACCGTTGCATTGGGGGCACGATGTACGGTAACGCAAGCAGATCATGACATTTGCTGAAATCAAGATAAACATGGCTGCACGCGAATAATTATTGCTACTTATGCAATAATGGCGGATGGACCGCTTCGAAGCCATCACCGCCTTCACCAAGGTCGTCGCCGCGGGCAGCTTCGCGCGCGCAGCCGAGCGCCTCGGGGTCTCGGTGTCGTCGGTGTCGCGCCACGTGGCGGAGCTCGAGGCGCACCTGAATGCACGCCTGCTCCATCGAACCACGCGCCGGCTATCGCTCACCGAAGCCGGGCGCGCGTTTCACGAGCGCTGCGTGCAGCTCCTGGCCGACCTCGAGGAGGCCGAGGCATCCGCGGGCGCCGGGACCGCGGTGCCGCGCGGGACGCTGCGCGTGTCCTGCGGCGTGACCTTCGGCACGCAGCACGTGGCGCCGGCCATCGCCGCGTTCATGGCCCGGTATCCGGACGTTCGCCTCGACCTCGAACTGTCGGACCGCTCCGTCGACCTGGTCGAGGAAGGTTACGACGCGGCCGTGCGCATCGGCGCCGTCGGCGGCCAGAACCTCGTGGCCCGCCACGTCGGTGACACCTGCCTCGTGTGCTGCGCGGCGCCTGCATACCTCGCGCGTCACGGCGAGCCGCGCACGCCGGAGGACCTCGCGCGCCATGCGTGCCTGCTGTACCAGTACCTTCCCCAACGCGACACGTGGACGTTCGTCGACCGCCAGGGGCCGGCACGCCGCGCACGCGTGAGCGGGCCCGCGTACGCGAACAACGGCGCCTTCCTCGCCACCCTCGCCGAGGCCGGCGTGGGAATCTGCTATGAACCCGACTTCATCGTGGGGGCCGCGCTGCGCGCGGGGCGCCTGGTCGCGATCCTGCGTGGCTACGGCCCCGTCGCGAGCCCGATCAACGTCGTGTACGCGAGCCGCCGCCACCTGTCGGCGACGGTGCGCGCGTCCGCCGACTTCCTGGTGCAACGATTCAGCACACCCGAATGGGCAGCGGTGAAGAAGCGCTGACCCAGCGGCGGGCGCGCTACCCTGCGACTTTCGCTCGCTAGGTGGAAAGGAAGAGCGCCATGCCGGCACGCGCAACGGGTAACGTCAAGGGACCGCTCTCCTCGAAGGAGCTGCATCTG
>JADLEZ010000029.1 GCA_020845855.1 Burkholderiales bacterium | reverse complement strand
CCGCCTTCCTCGTCGGCGCTGCGGCACTGTTCGCCGCCGCGATGCGCTGGGGCGGCATCGTGCACTTCATCTCCGAGACGGTGCTCACCGGCTTCAAGATCGGCGCGGGCATCGTGATCGGGGTGAGCACGCTGCCGCAGCTTTTCGGCGTGGCCGGAAGCCACGGCGACCTGTGGCGCATGCTCGCGCACCTCGCGCGCAACGCCGGCGGCATTCACCTGCCGTCGCTGGTGCTCGGGCTCGCGGCGCTGGCCGCGTTGCAGCTCGGGCACGCGCTCAAGCCGCGGTGGCCGACACCCCTCATCGTCGTCGTCCTCGGCCTCGCCCTGATGGAGATGCCCGCGGTGCAGGCGCTTCGCATCGCGTCGGTCGGAACCTTCCCCGCGGGCATTCCATTGCCCTCGCTGCCCGACCTGCACTGGGCGGAGATGGACACGCTGCTGCCGCTGGCGCTCGCCTGCTTCCTGCTCGCGTACAACGAAGGCATCGCCGCCGCGCGCCTGTTGGCACTTCGCCATGACTACGCGATCGACCCCAACCGCGAGCTGGTGGCCTTGGGTGCGGCGAACATCGCGATCGCCGCCGGCCACGGCTTCCCTTCCGGCGGCGGCCTGTCGCAGTCGCTGGTCAACGACGAAGCCGGCGCCCGCACCCCGGTCTCGCTCGCGGTGTGCTCGGCGTGGATGGCCGTCGTGCTCCTGTTCCTCACCGGCTTGTTCCGGCACTTGCCCCAGCCGCTCCTCGCGGCACTCGTGCTCGCGTCCATCCAGAGCATGTTCAAGGTCGACGAATTGCGCCAACTCCTGCGCGTGAGCAAGCCCGAGTTCCTGATCGCGCTGGTGACCATTGGCGCGGTATTGGGCCTCGGCATCCTCAAGGGCGTGCTCGTCGCGTGCGTGTTCTCGCTCGCCATACTGATCCGGCGCCTGGCGCTTCCCGAGTGCGTGCAGCTCGGGCGCGTTCCCGGCACCGATCACTTCGCCTCACTGGTGCGCCATCCCGATGCGCTCAGCGAGCCCGGTGTGATCGTGTTCCGCTGCAACGCGGCGCTCCTGTACTTCAACGCCGACAACGTGCGCGAGCACATGGTGAGGATCCTCGAGCGCGCGCAGGAGCCCCTGCGCCGGATCGTCATCGACATGGCCTTCACCACCGACCTCGACCTGTCGACCGTGCGCATGCTCAAGGACTTCGCGCGCCGGGCGGCCGAGGACGGAGTGGCCGTGCATCTTGCCGACGCCCACCACCGCGTGCGCGCCATCCTCGCCCGCGAGCGCGGCGGCGCGCTGCTGGGCGACCTCACCCGTTCCTACTCGATCGCGGAGCTCGTCGACGGGCTCGCCTTCGACCTGCCGCCGCCCACGCTCGCGAAGGCGCAGGCCGCGCGGCCGCCTGTAAGATAGCCGGCGCCGTCGCCGACACCACGGACATGGCCAAGCCCGAGTTCGACATCGTCGTCATCGGCGGAGGGTCCGGCGGCCTGGTCGTCGCGGCCGGCGGCGCGACGCTGGGTGCCAAGGTCGCGCTGGTCGAGCGCCATCGCTTGGGCGGCGACTGCCTGTGGACCGGCTGCGTGCCGTCGAAGACGCTCATCAAGTCCGCGCGCGGGGCCTACGAGATGCGCCACGCCGATCGCTGGGCCCTCTCCCCCGCCGATCCCGCGCCGGACCTCGCGCGGGTGATGACGCGGGTGCGCGACGTGATCGCGCAAATCGAGCCCAACGACAGCCCCGAGCGCTTCCGCGGCCTCGGGGTGGACGTCGTGTTCGGCGACGGCCGCTTCGTGGCGCCGGACGCGTTCGAGGTCGCCGGCCGGCGCCTGACCGCAAAAACCTTCGTCATCGCCACCGGGTCGCGGCCGCTGGTGCCGCCGATCCCGGGGCTCGACACGGTGCCCTATCTCACCAACGAAACCGTGTTCGACCTCCGCGAGCCGGTGCCCTCGCTCCTCGTCGTCGGCGGCGGGCCGATCGGCTGCGAGCTCGCGCAGGCGTTCCGGCGGCTCGGCAGCGAGGTCGCGGTGGTCGACATGGCGCCTTCCATCCTGCCGCGCGAAGACCCCGACCTCGTCGCCGTCGTGCGCGACCAGATGGCAACGGAGGGCATCCGCTTGCACCTCGACAGCACGCTCGCGAAGGTGAGCGGACGCACCGGCGACATCGCCGCCACCGTCAAGCGCAGGGATGGCACCGAGACCACGCTCGCGGCCACGCACCTTTTGATCGCCGCCGGGCGCACGCTCAACGTCGACGGGCTCGGCCTCGACGCGGCCGGGGTGGCGATGGAGCGCGGGCGCATCGTCGTCGACGACCGCCTGCGCACGAGCCGGCGGCACATCTACGTCGCCGGCGACGCCGCGGGCGGCGCGCAGTTCACGCACCTCGCGGAGCATCACGCCGGCATCGTCCTGCGCCACGCGATCTTCCATCTCAGATGGACGAAGCCGTCGAGCGTGCTGCCGTGGTGCACGTACACCGATCCGGAGCTCGCGCGCGTGGGTCTGTCGGAGACGGACGCGAAGGACCAGCGCATCGAGCATCGGGTGTACCGGTTCCCGTTCGCGGACATCGACCGCGCGCGCACCGAGGGCGAGACCGAAGGTTTCGCCAAGATCGTCACCACTCCGAAGGGCAAGCTCCTCGGCGCGGGCATCGTCGGCCCGCACGCGGGCGAGCTCATCGCCGAGTACGGCCTCGCGCTCGCCAAAGGCATGAAAGCGAAGGACATCTCCGAAGTGATTCACACCTACCCCACCCTCGCCTCGATCAGCCGGCGGGTGGCCGACCAGCGCATGAAGGAGGGCCTGACGCCGACGACGAAGTGGTGGATCAAGCGGCTCTTCGGCCTTCGCGGAATCTGACGTGAGCCGAGGTACCCCTCACCCGCCCTGTCGGGCACCCTCTCCCCGCACGCGGGGAGAGGGCCGGGGTGAGGGGCCGGCGCGCCGCACCGCGGAGCAATCCGGATGACGGACCCCGCGCCGCCGTCCGGTACCTGGCTCAAGGTCTCGCTCCTGGCCCTGTTCGTGGCGGGCATCGTCGCCTTCGTCGCACTCGGCGGACCGGAGTACCTGAGCCTCGAGTCGCTCCAGCGCCACCGCGACACGCTGCTGTCGTTCACCGAAGCCCACTACGCCGCGGCGATCGCGATTGCCTTCCTCGCCTACGTCGCGGCAGTGGCCTTCAGCCTGCCGGGCGCGCTGGTGCTCTCGCTCGCCATGGGCTTCATCTTCGGCAGGTGGGTGGGAACGGTGGTCGTGGTGCTCGCCGCGACCCTTGGCGCCACGATCCTGTTCCTCGCGGCGCGCTACATCTTCGCCGACGCCGCGCGCAAGCGCCTGGGCGCGATCGGCGAGCGGATCAACGAGGGGTTCACCGAGAACGCCTTCAGCTACCTCCTGTTCCTGCGCCTCGTCCCCGCTTTTCCATTTTTCCTGGTGAACCTGGCGCCCGCTTTCACGTCCATACCGGTGCGCACCTTCGTGCTGGCCACGCTGGTTGGAATCATCCCGGGCTCGTTCGTGTTCGCCAACTTGGGGGAGACGCTCGGCCGCATCGATTCGTTGCAAGGTTTGGTCTCCTGGCCGACGCTGGGCGCCTTCGCCCTGCTCGGGGTGCTCGCGCTGGTCCCGATCGCCGTGAAAAAAATGAGATCCGGACCGGCCCGGAAGACGTAGATAGGGGAAAGAAGCGTGGGGTGCCTGTCGATGTCGCGTCCGCTGTCCGCCTTCCGCCTCGCCCGCTGGCGCAGCTTCCTGCTCGGGGTCGCCATCGGCCTCGCCTGCCTGCTCGCGCTGGGTGTGGCGGTCGCGCAGCCCGCCGACCACGCCGCGTTCGATGCCCTGCTGCGGGCGAACGTGAAGAACGGTGTGGTCGACTATCCGGCGTTCCAGGACAACGCGGCCTTTCGCCGGTACGTCGAGGACCTCGCCCGGCCGGTCGAGCTCGCGGGCAGGGAAGAGGCGCTCGTGTACTACATCAACGCCTACAACGCGCTCGCTATCCAGGGCATCCTCGACGGGCTGTCGCCGTCGTCGCTCCTCGGCCGCTTGCGGTACTTCAAGCTCAAGGAGTGGCCGCTCGGCGGGCGGCCGATCAGCCTCTACGACCTCGAGCACAAGGTGATCCGGCCGCTGGGCGAGCCGCGCATTCATTTCGCGATCATCTGCGCGTCGAAGTCGTGCCCGTTCCTGCGCTCGGAGGCGTATGCGTCTGGAAGGCTCGACGCGCAACTCGACGAACAGGCGCGCCAGTTCGTCAACGACGCCTTCCGCAACCGCTTCGACACGGGCACGCGCACGGCGCATCTGTCGGAGATCTTCAAGTGGTTCGACGAGGATTTCCGCGGTCCCGCCGGCTCGCCGCAGAAGTACATCGCGAAGTACGCCGCCGATCCCGCGGCTGCAAAGCTCCTCGCCGACGACGGCTTCAACGTCGAGTGGATCGACTACGACTGGAGCCTCAACGGCGCGCCGCCCCGCAAATGACCATCAGCGTCATCGTGCCGGTCTTGAACGAGGCGCTGGCGCTGCCGGGAACGCTCGCGGCGCTGGCGGCGCCGCGCGCGTCCCGCGTTCCTGCCGCTCGCCGTGGTCACGAGCTCGCGCAAGTTCGAGCGCATGGGCGTCTGGCGCAGTCTCGGCCGCGTGCTTGCCATCCTGCTATGCTTGCGTTTCGGCCGCAAGCCGCCGCCGGCCTTCTTCGCCGACATCCGCTGATGCGCATTTCGATCATCGTTCCCGCGCTCGAGGAAGCGGCATCGATCACCGCGACCCTGTCGGCGCTGCAGCCGCTGCGCGCGCAGGGGCACGAGGTGATCGTGGTCGACGGCGGCAGCCGCGACGCGACGCTGCTCATCGCGCGCCTGCTCGCCGACCGTGCCTACGTCACCGGCGCCGGACGCGCCACGCAGATGAACTTCGGCGCCGGCAAAGCGACCGGCGACGTGCTCCTGTTCCTGCACGCCGATACGCTGCTGCCGCCGGACGCGGCGCCCGCGATCCGCGTAGCCCTCGCCGGGGGTGCGGCGTGGGGGCGCTTCGACGTCGCCATCCTCGGCAAGCCGCGCGTGCTGCGCGTGGTGGCGGCGATGATGAACCTGCGCTCGCGCCTGACCGGCATCGCCACCGGCGACCAGGCCATCTTCGTGCGGCGGGCGGCCTTCGCCGCCGCCGGCGCGTTTCCACCGATCCCGCTCATGGAGGACGTGGCGCTGTCGTCGGCGCTCAAGCGCTGCGCCGGCCGCCCGGCCTGCCTGCGCACGCGCGTGACGACATCCGGACGGCGCTGGCAAGCGCGCGGGCCCTGGCGCACGATCTTCACGATGTGGCGCCTGCGTCTCGCCTACGCGCTGGGCGCCGACCCCGCCACCCTCGCCCGCCACTATCGGTGAGCGCCGCAGGGCCGTGCAGCCCGCCCCCGGCGCTCCTGGTCTTCGCGAAGGATCCGGTCCCCGGCACGGTCAAGACCCGCCTCGCCGCGGCCGTCGGCGCCGAGCGCGCGACCCGCGTCTACACGGACCTCCTCGCGACCACGCTCGGGCACGGGTACGCCGCCGTGCGCGCGAAGGCGGTCGCGCGCATCGAGTTGTGGTGCACGCCGGATTGCGAGGCGCCGTACCTGCGCAGCATCGCGACCGCCTTCGGATGCTCTCGCCACCGGCAGTGCGAAGGGGACCTGGGCGCGCGCATGGCGCACGCCATCGCTGACGCCCTCGCGCGCGCACCCGCAGTGCTCCTGGTCGGCACCGACTGCCCGCTGCTCGACCCCTTGCAGCTCGCGCAGGCCGCGGGGATGCTGCACGAGCACGACGCAGTCCTCGGCCCGGCCGAAGACGGCGGCTACGTGCTGGTCGGCGCGCGGCGGCCGCTCGCCTTCGACGGCGTGCGCTGGAGCACGCCGCACGCGTTCGCCGACACCGCCGCGGCGTTCGGCCGCGCCGGCATCCGCTTCGGCGTCCTGCCCGTACTCTGGGACGTGGACGAGCCCGCCGACCTCGCGCGCTGGGATGCGCTGCGCAAGGTAAACGCATAAGTAGGGTCAGACCCTACTTTTCTGACCTTTTCTCGACAAGCGCATGAAGCCCAAGTTCCTGTTCCTGTTCCCTGACGGGTGGGACACGGGCGCGCTGGCGGCCTTGCGCGAGGAGTTCGACGTCGTCTGCGAGGGCTTCGACCTTTTCAAGTTTCCCGAGTGCGCGAACATCCTGTGGTTCGACGCGCGGCGTTTCGTCGCGCGGCTCGCGCGGCGCTATCGGCACGCAGGTGTCGCCGCCGTCGCGTCGACCAACGAGCAGTACGGGGCGCTGATCGCCGCCACCCTCGCCTGCGAGCTCGGGCTGCCCGGCAGCGATCCCGCCGCGATCATCCGGGCGCAGCACAAGTATTACGCGCGGCAGCACCTTACCCGCGCCCTGCCCGGCGCCAATCCGCCGATCGCGCTCATGCCCTACGAGTTCGGACGCACGGTCATGGGATCACCCTTCGCGCTCGACCAGGACCCGGGCCTGCCGTTCCCGTTCTTCATCAAGCCGGTCAAGGCCGCGTTCTCGGTGCTGGCCGCGCGCGTCGACTCGCCCGCCGCGCTGGCGCGCCACCTCACGTTCCATCCCTGGGAAACGCACATCATCAAGCGCCTCGTGCGCCCGTTCGCCGACCTCATGCGCGACTACGGCGAGTTCAGCGTCGACCCCGCGCACATGCTCGGCGAAGGCGTGCTCGACGGTGCGCAGATCAACGTCGACGGCTGGATGGACCGCGGCCGCATCGGCTTCTTCGGCATCGTCGACGCGGTGATGTATCCGGGCACGCAGGCGTTCCAGCGCTTCGAGTACCCGACCCGCCTGCCGCCGGACGCGCAGGCGCAAGCCTTCGCCGTGGCCGAGCAGGCCATGCGCGCAGTGGGCTTCGACCACGGCGCGTTCAACGTCGAGCTCTTCTGGCAGCCCGCGACCGGATCGATATCGATCATCGAGATCAACCCGCGCCTTGCCGCGCAGTTCGGCGACCTGTACCAGAAAGTCGACGGCACGCACCCGTACCGCGTGCTTGCCGACTTGTGCGTTGGCCGCACGCCGCGCTGGGAGCGCGGCCGCGGACCCTTCCGCGCCGCCGCGAGCTTCGTGTTCCGCGAGTTCGACGGGGCGGTGAAGGTCGCGCCGGACCGCGCGCAAATCCGCTGGCTGTCCGGGCGCTACCCGGACGCGGCGCTGCAAACCTTCATCAAGCACGGCAACAGCCGCTGGCGCGAGACCAAGTGGCTCGGGAGCTACCGCTACGCCATCGTGAACCTCGGTGGGACTTCGCGCGACGACCTCGAGCAGCGCTTCGCCGACGTCTGCCGCCACGTGTCCTTCGAGCGGCGCACGACGCCGGTCCGCTTCGTGCCAGGTGTAGACGAGCTGCGGCAGGTCCGCTAGCTTTCGTTGAAGTTCGCGACCGTATCCCCAATCCAGTGTCATCCCGAGCGGAGCGAGGGATCCGCTTTCGCTTCGAATCAGACGAGTTGCGTAAAGCAGATCCCTCGTCGCCTTCGCTCCTCGGGATGACACACCGGGATTTTCAGCCGACGGCTAGGGAACCGTCGCTCCGACCGTCAGCAGCGCGGCGTTGAAGCCGAGCAGCACGAACTCCGTGCACCAGCGGTGCCAGCAATAGCCCACCGACGGGATGATCGCGGGCGCGATCTCATAGTGGTTGAACGGGATCTTGTCGCGGTACTCGCCGCTGTATCCGTGCAAAAGACCGGCGGAGAGCTTGACGTACCCCTGGGGGTGTTCCTTCCACGGCCGCCATTGCAGCCCGCCGTAGAGGTACTGCGAGAACTGGCCGAACGAGTTCTGGAACAGCGACAACCCCGCGATCCATTGTCCTTCGAGCCAGTACTTGTCGAAGCGGTACTCCATGTCCACCAGGTACGACTGCTGGTGTTCGGGATCCGGATGGAAGTGGATCGTGTAGTACGCGAACTGGAAGTAGTACTTGTCGGTGCGCCACGGCTCGGGCGCATCCCAGTTCTTGGCGGCCCACATCTCGCGCAGTGACGGATCGGTCCCTTGCGCAAGCGAGCCCGCAGCCGCGGCGAGCGCCACGGCCGCCGCCAGCGCGCGCGCACCGCGTAAGGTCAGCGCAAGCAAGGATCGGAGGGGAACGGCGAACGAATGCGGCGGCGGGGCGCGGACGGGAAGAACGGGCATGGCGCCTCGTCGGGCGGCGAAGGCCCGTACCTTACCACACCCGATTTGCGGCCGCGTGCGCCCGGCGGGCCGGGTAGTCCAGTACGCGCTACAGGGTCGCGCAAGCCGCCGACGCGACCCGCGCCTTGGCTGCCGCGATCGACGCGCTCTCCGGCAGCGCCACGCCGTTTTTCACCGCGGTTATCTCGGCCAGGATCGAGATGGCGATTTCCGGCGGCGTGCGGCTGCCGATGAAAAGGCCGATCGGTCCGTGCAGGCGCGCGATCTGCGCCTCGGTCAGGTCGAACTCCGTGAGGCGCACGCGGCGCTTGTCGTTGTTTGCGCGCGAGCCCAGCGCGCCCACGTAGAACGCAGGTGACTTCAGCGCTTCCATGAGCGCCAAGTCGTCGAGCTTGGGATCGTGAGTGAGCGCGACCACCGCGCAGCGCTCGTCGAGGCGCATCGCCTTGGCCGTGTCGTCGGGCATCGTGCGCACCAGCGTAACGCCGGGGATGTCCCACGTCTCGGTGTACTCCTCGCGCGGATCGCAGATCGTCACCTGGTAGTCGAGGCCGACGGCGATCTGCGCCAAGTACTTCGACAACTGCGATGCGCCGATCACCAGCATGCGATAGCGCGGCCCGTGGATGGTGGTGAGCGTCGCGCCGTCGAAGGCGAGTCCGTCGGACGCGCGCGCCGGGTGCAGTGTCGCCTCCCCGGTCAGGAAGTCGAGCCGGCGCGCCACGAGGTGCCCGGCCTCGATCTCGCGCAGCAACGCCCGGATCCCGGACTCCTTGGTCAGCGGCTCGACCGCGAGCTGGAGGGTGCCGCCGCACGGCAGCCCGAACCGCCGCGCCTCGTCGGCAGAAACGCCGTAGGTCACGGTCTCGGCGGCGGTCTGGTTCATGCCCAGCCGTCGTGTCCGGTCGATGAGGTCGTCCTCGATGCAGCCGCCCGACACCGACCCCACGACGAGGCCGTCGTCGCGCACCGCGAGCATGGCCCCTTCCGGCCGCGGGGAGCTGCCCCAGGTCTTGACCACGGTCACCAGCAGCACGCGGCGGCCCGCATCCAGCCACTCCGCGCTGCGCTTCAATACCTCGAGATCGACGCTGTCCATGACGGCCTGCCGTTTGTGGATTGCAACAATCTTCAATTCTACGCCTGCGCCGGCACCATCGGCGAATCGCGGCTTGACCCGTGGGCCGCGTTGGCGTTTACTCCACGCGCGCCTCACCCAACGACACCACCTCTCGTGCGCCACCTCCTGCGCTTCGCCGCCCCGCTCGCCTTCCTCGCGGTCTTCGTCCTGCTTGCGACCGTCGCGCTGGACAAGCCTGGCTACTACTACGACGAGGTGATCTACGTCCCGGCCGCGCTGCGCGCCCTCGGGCACTGCGACGTCGACGCAGCAGTGACCATGCAGGTCGGCAACTGCTTGCCGCTGATGCAGACGCTGGGCTACGTGGGCGCGGTGAAGGCGTGGCTGTCGGCGCCGCTGTTCGCTTTGTTCGGCCCCAACGTGGGGACGATCCGCCTGCCGCCGATCGCGATCGCCGCCCTCGCGCTGCTCGTCGTCTGGATGTTCGTGCGCCACGAGCTCGGCGTCGCCTGGGCCGCGGTGCTCATGGTCCTGCTCGTCACCGATCCGGTCATCCTCAACCATGCGCGCCTCGACTGGGGGCCGCAGATGATCGCGCTCCTGCTGCGCGTGCTGTCGCTGGCGGCGTTGTGGCGGTGGCTGCAGACGGGGCGCAAGCGCTGGCTCATCGTCCTGTGCGCGTCATTCCTGGTCGGCTTCATCGACAAGCTCAACTTCGTCTGGGTGATCGGTGCATGGATGGCCGCCGCCGCGTTGGTGGCCGGTCCCCTGGCCCTCGAGCGCCTGCGCGCCGGCCGGCCGTGGCAGCCGCTGATCGCCGGCGTCACGCTCGTGCTACTGGTCTGGGGAGGGGCGACCCTGGTGCGGCGCGCCGCCCAGCTCGACATCCTGGGCGACGCGCAGACGCTGTCGCTTACGGCGCAGCTCGTCAAGGTCTGGGGCCTGTATGCCGCGACGTTCAGCGGCATGTCGGTCATCAACTGGGTATTCGGCGCCGACGTGCCGGTGACGAGCGCGTTCAACGTCCTGCTTCTCGTGCAGCTCGTCACCGCGGTTGTCCTGCTGGCGGTGTCGCGTCCGTGGTCGCCGGCGCGCCGCCTGCTCGCGTTTCTCACCGCGGCCACCGCGTTCCTGGTCATCGCCATCGCGGCCACCCGCCAGGTGGGCGGCAGCCATCACCTCGTGACCATCTGGCCGATGCCGGCACTGCACCTCGTCACGCTCCTCGCCATCTGCACCCAGCACCTCGGCAGCGAGCGTGTCCGCGGCAGCATGGCACTGCGGTCGACCATCGCCACCGTCGGCGCGGTGGTGTGGGGCGCGCTGCTCGCGTGGCACATCGCGATGGATCTCCGCTACGTCGATACCTGGCGCAACGATCGCGACTACCGGCCGCTGTTCGATCCGGCGATCGCGCGGCTCGACAAGCGGCTCGACCAGCTCGACATCGAGCGCGTGATCTCCGTCGACTGGGGCCTGCACCAGCCGCTGGTAACGATGGCGGATCCCAAGCGCTATGCCAACTACCGCGAGTGGACGTGGCGGCTCATCGACGCCGCCGACCTGGAGCGCGAGGACCTGCGGCGCGAGATCGCGCAGAACCTCGCCGGCAAGCGCGTCGCGTTCGTGCTGCACGCGCCGGGCTTCACCGTGTTCGAGGGGGCGCGCAAGCGCCTCGATGGGCTGCTCGCTCGCTACAAGCCCTGCGCGACGAGCGAGGAGCGCTTCGCCAACGCGGCGGGCAAGCCGCTATTCACGATCGTGGGGGCGGATTACCGGAAGTGCTATGGGCGGGGCTTGGGGCTGGGGGCTAGGGGCTAGGGATCGGCGGTGGCTTGTGGGAGTCACCGTCCGCATGGATATGAACTGCGCGGGCACGCAGCCATGCGGTGCATG
>JADLEZ010000028.1 GCA_020845855.1 Burkholderiales bacterium | reverse complement strand
GCGCTCGCCGGGCTCGATACCGGCGGCTTCGTCTCCGGCTACCGCGGCTCGCCCCTGGGGGCACTCGACCAATCCTTGTGGAAGGCGCAGAAGTTCCTGGAGCGGGCGAAGGTAAAGTTCCAGCCGGGACTCAACGAGGATCTCGCGGCGACGTCGATCTGGGGCACGCAACAGGTCAATCTGCATCGCGGCGCCAAGGTCGACGGCGTGTTCGCGATGTGGTACGGCAAGGGGCCTGGCGTGGACCGCTGCGGCGACGTGTTCAAGCACGCCAACTTCGCGGGCACCAGCAAGCACGGCGGCGTGCTCGTGCTCGCGGGCGACGACCACGCGGCGAAATCCTCCACCCTGCCGCACCAGTCCGACCACCAGTTCTCGGCGGCGATGATGCCGGTGCTGTACCCATCGTCGGTGCAGGAGATCCTCGACCTGGGCCTGCACGGCTGGGCGATGTCGCGCTTCTCGGGCTGCTGGGTCGGCTTCAAGTGCGTGGCCGACACGGTGGAATCGAGCGCGTCGGTGTACGTGGACCCGGCACGCACGAAGATCGTCGTTCCGGACGATTTCCCGTTCCCGCCCGACGGCGTGTCGATCCGCTGGCCCGACGCGTTCCTCGCCACCGAGGCGCGGATGCAGAACTACAAGGTGTATTCGGCGCTACATTATTGCCGCGTCAACGGGCTCAATCGCATCGTCATCGATTCGCCGCGCCCGCGCCTGGGCATCGCCACCTCCGGCAAGAGCTACCAGGACGTGCGCCAGGCGCTCGAGGACCTGGGCATCACCGAGCAGGACGCGGCCGAGATGGGGCTGCGCGTGTTCAAGATCGCGATGCCCTGGCCGCTCGAGCCCGAAGGCGTGCGTCACTTCGCGGAGGGCCTGGACGAGATCCTGGTGGTCGAGGAAAAGCGCCAGATCGTCGAGTACCAATTGAAGGAGCAGCTCTACAACTGGCGCGACGACGTGCGCCCGCGCGTAGTCGGCAAGTTCGACGAAAAGGGCGAGTGGGTGCGCCCGCACGGCGACTGGCTGCTGCCAGCGGCGGGGGAGCTGACGCCGGCGATGATCGCGCGGGTGATCGCCAAGCGCTGCGAGCGCCTCGAGTTGCACCCGCGGCGCATGGACGAGCTGCGCGCGCGGGTGGACTTCATCAACGCCAAGGAGCGCGCGCTCTCGAAGCCCAAGATCGAGCTCGTGCGCCAACCCTACTTCTGCTCGGGCTGCCCGCACAACACGTCCACCCGCCTGCCCGAAGGCAGCCGTGCCACCGCCGGCATCGGCTGCCACGTGATGGCGATCTGGATGGACCGCGGCACCGGCGAGTTCACGCAAATGGGCGGCGAAGGCACGCCCTGGATCGGGCAGGCCCCGTTCACGGAGGAACAGCACATCTTCGCCAACCTGGGCGACGGCACCTACTACCACAGCGGTCTGCTCGCCGTTCGCGCGGCGGTCGCGGCGAACGTCAACATCACCTACAAGATCCTGTACAACGACGCGGTGGCGATGACCGGCGGCCAGCCGATCGACGGGCCGCTGACACCCGGCGACATCGCGAAGCAGGTCGCCGCGGAAGGGGTCAAGCGCATCGTCGTCGTGAGCGACGAGCCGCAGAAGTACCCTTCCGGATACTTTTCGAGCGGCATCCGCATCCATCACCGCGGCGAGCTCGGCGCCGTGCAGCGCGAGCTGCGCGAGATCCCCGGTGTCACGGTCCTGCTGTACGACCAGACCTGCGCCGCGGAGAAGCGCCGCCGCCGCAAGCGCGGCAAGTTCCCCGATCCGCAAAAGCGCGTGTTCATCAACGAGCTCGTCTGCGAAGGCTGCGGCGACTGCGGCGTGCAGTCCAACTGCGTGTCGGTGGTGCCGGTGGAGACCGAGTTCGGCCGCAAGCGCGCGATCGACCAGTCGAGCTGCAACAAGGACTACTCCTGTGTCGCGGGGTTCTGCCCGTCGTTCGTGACGGTGGAAGGCGGCACGCTGCGTAAGCCGCGCAAGGCCGCGGCCGCGGACTTCTCGGCGCTCCCCGAGCCCGCGCTGCCGGGCACCGCGGAGCCGTACAACATCCTGGTCACCGGCATCGGCGGCACCGGCGTGGTCACCATCGGCGCGCTCCTCGGCATGGCCGCGCACCTCGAATCCAAGGGCTGCAGCGTGCTCGACATGACGGGGCTTGCGCAAAAGAACGGCGCGGTCGTCTCGCACGTGCGCATCGGCGACACGCCGGAGAAGCTCTTCGCCACGCGTATCGCCGCGGGCGAAGCGAAGCTGGTCCTCGCCTGCGATCTTTTGACCAGCGTCGGCACCGAGGCGCTCGCCAAGATGCAGAAGGGCGTCACCCGCGCGCTCGTCAACACGGCGCTGGTAATGCCCGCGCAGTTCACGCGCGAGCCGGATCTTGCGTTCCCGCGCGGGTCGATGGAGCAGGAGATCAAGGACGCGGTGGGTGCGGGCGACGCCGAGTTCCTCGACGCGACCAGGCTCGCCACCGCGCTCATGGGCGATTCCATCGCGACCAACCTGTTCATGGTCGGCTACGCGTACCAGCGCGGCCTCATCCCGGTGTCGGAAGCGGCCATCCTAAAGGCGATCGAGCTCAACGGCGCGGCGGTCGAGTCCAACACGCTGTCGTTCAAATGGGGTCGCCTCGCCGCGGTCGACCCGGCGAAGGTCGCGCAGGCTGCGATTCCGGCCGAGGCGGTGCCCGAATCGCAGCGGTTGAGCGAGTCGCTCGCGCAGATGGTCGAGCGACGCGTGGCGTACCTCACCGACTATCAGGACGCGGCGTACGCGAAGCGCTACCGCGATCTCGTCGCCAAGGTCAAGGACACCGAGGCGCGCGTCGTGCCCGGCATCGGCG
>JADLEZ010000027.1 GCA_020845855.1 Burkholderiales bacterium | reverse complement strand
TGCCGATGCCGGGCGTGGTGCGTCGCTCGCGCGGGCAATCGACGCGCGCTGGCGGATCGCCACGAGCTCCCAGGGCTCGTCGGTGGCGAAGCCGTAGAGCCGCTCGTGCTTGTCGAAGAACGCGCGTGAAAGCCGCGCGGGGTCGTCGAACGACGGGTTATCGATCTCGATCGCGTAGCTCTGTCCGCGATAGCGGATCGCCGCGACCTCCTCGACCGCGATGTCCGCGGGCCGGTATCCCGCCGCGACGAGCGGCGCGCAAAGGCGCGAACGCAGGGACTCGCGCACCTCGTTCAGGCGCGGCGCGTCCCATTCCCGCACCGCGATGCGCACGGTGCGCTGCTGCGAGTAGCTCATCTGCGCGCTCGCGCAACCCAGCGCGGAGAACGCGCTCGAGTGATTCGGCACGACGATGCGGTCGATGCCGAACGCGCGCGCCACCTCGACCGCGTGCATCGGGCCGGCCCCGCCGAACGCGAGCAGCGCGCACTGCCGGCCGTCGATGCCGCGCTCGACGGTAATGCGCCGCAGCGCCCGTACCATGGCCGAATTCACCACCTTGACCACCCCGAGCGCCGCCGCTTCGATGCTCATGCCCATGGCCGCGGCAAGCGGCGCCAGCGCTTCGCGCGCCGCGCCGGCGTCGAGCATCAGACTGCCGCCAATCGGGCGCGCCAGGTCCATGTAGCCGAGCACCACGTTCGCGTCGGTCACCGTGGGCATGCTGCCGCCGCGCCGATAGCAGGCCGGTCCCGGTTCGGCGCCCGCGCTTTCCGGGCCCACGCGCAGCGCGCCGTGATCGAACTGGGCGATCGAGCCGCCGCCGGCACCGATCGACTCGACGGCGACCATGGGCTGGCGCAGCGGGCGCTCCGCGAGCGCGCGCTCGCTCGTGATCTGCGCCTGCCCGTCGACGATCAGGCACACGTCGGTGGTGGTCCCGCCCATGTCGAAGCTGATCGCGCGATCGATCGACAGCGCCTGCGCGGTGCGGCACGCCGCCGCGACACCGGCCGCCGGTCCCGACAGCGCGAGGCCCAGCGGAAGCTCGCGCAGGGCCTCGGGCGACGCCATGCCGCCCGCGGAGTGGAACAGGTGCAGGCGCGATTGCGCCGGGCGCATCGCCTCGAGGCGATCGAGGTATCCCGCGACCAGCGGCATCACGCTTGCGCTCAAGACCGTCGTGGCGGTTCTCTCGTACTCGCGCGCTTCCGGATTGACGCGATTGGACAGCGCGACGAAAGGGAAGCGCTCGCGCAGGCGCTTGCCCAGTTCCTCTTCGTGCGCGGGATTGGCGTAGGCGTGCAAGAGCGACACCGCCACCGCCTGCGCCCCGCTGGCCGCCGCCTTGTCCACGACCTCCGCAATCGCGTCCGCGGACAACGCCTCGAGCACGCGGCCCTGGTGATCGAGCCGCTCGGCCACCGCGAAGCGGCGTTGCGCGGGCACCTGGAGCGTAGCCTTGGGCGGAAGGTCCAGCCGATACAGGTGGCGGCGATTCTGGCGGCCGATCGCGAGCGTATCGGAAAAGCCATGGGTGGCGATGAGCGCCACCTCGGCGAGCTCGTCCTCGACGATGGCGTTGGTCACCATCGTCGTGCCGTGAATGAGGTCGGCGACGTCCTCCCACGTAAGGCCCACCTCGCCGAGCGCTGCCACGAGACCTGCCACCCGGTCGCCGGTGGTGGTCGCGACCTTGGCGGTGCGCAACTGTCCATCGGCCGGCCGGTGGGCGACGATATCGGTGAACGTGCCGCCGATGTCGATCCCCACCTGCCACCGGTTCGGCATCGCTGAAATCGCCTAAAGGGCTACACCGTGGCGAGATGGCGCTGCGTGTCGTCGAGCGCACGCCCCATCCGGTCGAACATTTCGTCGATCTGGGATTCGTCGATGATCAGCGGCGGGCACAGGGCGATCGTGTCGTTGGCGAGCGAGCGCGCGATCAAGCCGTGCTCGATCGCCTGGTTGGTCGCCCAAGCGCCAAGCTTGAGTTTGGGATCGAAGCTCTGCCGGGTCTTCTTGTCCTTCACGAGCTCGATGGCGCCGATCAGGCTCACGCCGCGCGCCTCGCCGACCAGCGGATGCTCGCCGAGCGCACGCAGGCGCTGCTGAAAGCGCGGTGCGACCGCTTGCACGTGCTCGCCGATCCGGTCGCTGTCGTAGATCTTCTGGGTGGCGAGCGCGACCGCCGCCGGAACCGGATGACCCGAATAGGTGAAGCCGTGGCCGAACATGCCGATGCGCGACGTATTGTCGGCCAGCACTTGGTAGACCGCATCCGACACCAGGACGCCCGAGATCGGCAGGTAGGCCGACGACAGCGCCTTGGCGATGACCATGATGTCGGGCCGGATGCCGAAGGTCTGCGAGCCGAACATGTTGCCGGTGCGGCCGAAGCCGCAGATGACCTCGTCGGCGATCATCAGCATGTCGTAGCGCCGCACGACGGCCTGGATCTTCTCGAAATAGGTCGCCGGCGGCACGATGACCCCGCCCGCCCCCATGACCGGCTCGGCGATGA
>JADLEZ010000026.1 GCA_020845855.1 Burkholderiales bacterium | reverse complement strand
GCGTAGCTCAGCGCCGCGCCGCCGCTGAACTCCTTGAAGCCGACGAGGTTGGCGTGCCGCGAGCGCAGATCGAAGAACAGATCCGCCTTGGTCTCGAAGCCGTAGTGCGGGCTGTTGTAGATGACGGCCGGCAGGTTGGGCGCCGCGGCGAGCACGCCCTCGAAATGCGCGCGCTGCGCCGCGACGGACGAGCCGCGCGAGAGCACGCGCGGGATCACCATTAGTCCCTGGGCGCCGGCCTTCTGCCCGTGCGCGGCCAGCGCCGCTGCGCGCGCGGGATTCTGGGCGCCGGTGCCGACGATCACCGGCACGCCGGCCCGGACGAGGCTTTCCACCCCCTGCATGCGCTGCTCGTCGGTGAGGAGCGGCCAGTCGCCCATCGAGCCTGCATAGACGACGGCGTGCATCCCGGCGTCGACGAGGCTGCGGCCCGTTCGCGCCAGCGCCGCGAAGTCCGGCTGCCGGGCCTTGGTGCACGGCGTCATCAGGGCCGGAATCGTTCCCTGGAAGATGTTCTTGCTCACTGGAGTGCTCCTCCGCGCTGGCCGGACGGTTTCTGTCCGGTTCTTGATGTCAACTGTATATCGTATAAAATATCCATGTCAAGTCCCATTTCGACCATTGCGCTATCGTTGCATATCCATGACCACATCCCTCAAGCACCGCACCCTGTCCTCGGCGGTCGTCGACGACCTGCGCCACGCGATCCTCGAGGGGTCGTACCCGCCCGGCACCCCGTTGAAACAGGACGCGCTCGCCGCGACCTACGACATCAGCCGCATTCCGGTGCGCGAGGCGCTGTTCCAGCTCGAGGACGAAGGGCTCGTGGAAATCCAGCCGCACAAGGGCGCCGTCGTGAAGGCGCTGTCGCAGGCCGAGATCGACGAGGTGTTCGACCTGCGCGTCCTGCTCGAGCGCCGGCTCCTCGCCGACGCCATACCGAAGATGGCCGCGGCCGACTTCGCCCGCATCGCGTCGCTGCAGAAGGCGTTCGACGACATCGTCGCGTCGGGAGACCTGTCCGGCTCGGGCAACGCCAACGCGCAGTTCCACCTGGCGCTTTACGCCGCCGCCAACCTGCCGCGGACCAGCGGCATCGTCGCCGGGCTGCTCCAGACCAGCGTGCGCTACACGCGCCTGCAGCTGTCCGCGGCGCGCGCGCTCGCGAAAGCAGGACGCGAGCACCGCGAGCTCGCGGCGCTGTGCCGCAAGCGGGATGTCGACGCGGCGTGCAGCCTGCTGGTGGCGCACATCGAAGGCGTGCGCAAGGATCTGTCGGGAGTGCTTCGGCGAAAGTTCGCCTAGTGTCCGCGACGAGCGACCCGCGCGCCGGCGCCACGATCGAGGTTCGAAGGCTCGGCCTGTCCGATTACGTGTCGACGTGGCAGGCGATGCAGCGCTTTACCGCGACGCGCACGATCGCGACATCCGATGCGCTATGGCTCACCGAGCATCCGCCCATATACACGCTCGGTCTGGCCGGGCGCCGCGAGCACGTATTGCGCGACAGCGCGATCCCAGTGCTGAAGGTCGACCGCGGCGGGCAGGTGACCTATCACGGCCCCGGCCAGCTCGTGGCGTACACGCTGGTCGACCTGCGTCGCGCGCGGCTTTCGATCCGCGAGCTGGTCCGCAGACTCGAAGGCGCGGTGATAGAATGGCTTGCGACGTTCGGCATCGCCGCGTACGGCAAGGTCTCCGCACCCGGCGTGTACGTCGAACGCGCGGGCGTCGACGCGAAAATCGCCGCGCTCGGACTCAAGGTCCGCAACCATTGCACCTACCACGGGCTGGCGATGAACATCGCGATGGACTTGGCACCCTTCTCCGACATCGATCCCTGCGGCTACCCAGGCCTGGCAGTGACGCAGCTTGCCGACTTCGGCGTTGCGCGAACGGTGGCGCAGGCCGGTGACGAGCTGGCGCCCATCCTCGCGGCGCGACTTTCATGAGTAACGAAGCCGGCATCAAGGAAAAGGGCGACGCGAAGACGGCGCGTATCCCGATCAAGGTGGTCGCGGCGCAGACGCTGCGCAAGCCCGAGTGGATCCGCGTGCGCGCGCCGAGCTCGCCGCGCTTTTTCGAGATCAAGCGCATCCTGCGCGAGCACCGGCTGCACACGGTGTGCGAGGAGGCGTCGTGCCCGAACATCGGCGAGTGCTTCGGCAAGGGCACCGCGACGTTCATGATCATGGGCGATATCTGCACCCGGCGCTGCCCGTTCTGCGACGTCGGGCACGGGCGACCGCTGCCGCTCGATCCCGAGGAGCCCGCCAATCTCGCGAAGACCATCGCCGCACTTGGGCTCAAGTACGTCGTGATCACGAGTGTCGACCGCGACGACCTGCGCGACGGCGGCGCGCAGCATTTCGTCGACTGCATCCGCGCCGTGCGCGAGCGCTCGCCGGGTACGCAGATCGAGGTGCTCGTGCCCGATTTCCGCGGGCGGCTGGAGCGTGCGCTTGCGGTTCTCGAGGCCGCGCCGCCGGACGTGATGAACCACAACCTCGAGTCGGTGCCGCGGCTGTACAAGCAAGTGCGACCCGGGGCGGACTACGCGCATTCGCTGCGCCTGCTGGAGGAGTTCAAGGCCCGCGTACCCGGCGTGCCGACCAAGTCGGGACTGATGGTCGGCCTGGGCGAGACTGACGACGAGATCCGCGCCACCCTGCGCGACATGCGCGCGCACGGCATCGACATGCTCACCCTCGGCCAGTACCTGCAGCCCTCCCCCGGGCACCTGCCGGTGCTGCGCTACATGCATCCTGACACCTTCGCCGCGTTCGAGCGCGAAGCCTACGACCTCGGCTTCCGCCACGCCGCCGTCGGGGCGCTCGTGCGTTCGTCGTATCACGCCGACCAGCAGGCGGAGGGCATCCTTTAATTGGGGTCAGTTTAATTGGGGTCAGAGTCGATACTCGTTTCGAGTACGGGGTCAGAGTCGATACTCGTTTCGAGTACGGGGTCAGACTCGACTTTCGGATGATGGCGAGGAGCGACAGGGCAGGCGTAGGCTCCCCTTATGCCCCGCCTTCCACGGTTCTTCCTCCCCAGCGTCCCGTTGCACGTCATCCAGCGCGGGAACAACCGCACCGCAATCTTTCGCGACGCCCCGGATTTTGCGTTCATGTGCTCATGGATGCTGCGTGCCGCGCGCAGGCATCGGGTGGCTATCCACGCCTACGTGCTGATGACGAACCACATGCATGTGCTCGGGACTCCCGAGTCTCCAACGAGCATGCCGAAGATGATGCAGTCGCTCGGACGCGCCTACGTTCGGTACTTCAACGAAACCTATGAGAGAACGGGAACCCTCTTCGAGGGCAGATACAAGGCGGGCATCGTCGACGACGAGCGCTACCTCTTGTCGTGCATGCGCTACATCGAGCTCAATCCCGTACGGGCGGGCCTTGCTCGCGCACCGGCTGACTACCCGTGGTCGAGCTTCGGCACCAACGCCTGCGGAACGCACGATCCCCTGGTGACGCCGCACCCGGTCTACTTCGGGCTCGACCGAGATGAACGGGTCCGAAGCCGGCGTTACCAAGAACTGTTTGGATCTGCGCTGCCGGAAGCGGACATCGCCGCGATTCGCGACGCTACGCAGAATGGCTGGGCAGCGGGCAGCGCTGCGTTTCGCAAGCGAGTAACGGCATTCGCGCGAAGGTCTGAGCGCCTTCCCAAGGGTCCCAAGCGCGCCGTGAAGTCAGTGCCGGAAATCGACTCTGACCCCATACTCGAATCGAGTATCGACTCTGACCCCAATTAAGGCAACGCCGCCCCTTTCGGCCACAACAGCCACATCCGCCCATCCTGCCGCATCCGCCCGGCCTCGCGGCCGGCCTGCGTGCCGAAGCCCCAGAAGAAGTCCGCGCGCACCGGTCCGCGAATCGCGCCACCCGTGTCCTGCGCTAGCGTCAGCCGCTGCAGCGGCGCCTCCGACAGCGGCATCGTCGTCGCGAGGTACACCGGCGCGCCGAGCGGCACGAAGCGTGGGTCGACCGCGATCGTGCGCTGCGCGAGGAGCGGCACGCCAAGCGACCCCAGCGGCCCGTCGATCGCCGCCTCGACCGAGCCCGCCGGCGCCGGCGGTACCTCGCGAAAGAACACGTAGCTCGGATTCTCGTCGAGCAGCGCGCGCATCTCGTCGGGGTGCGCGTGCACCCACGCGCGGATCGCCTGCATCGATGCCCGCTCGCGCGTGAGCTCGCCGCGGTCGATCAGCACGCGCCCGACCGACCGGTACGGTTGACCGTTCTGGTCCGCGTAGTTCAACCGCATCACGGTGCCGTCGGCCAGCGCGATACGTCCCGAGCCCTGGATCTCGAGAAAGAACGCCTCGACCGGGTCGGCCACGTACGCCAGCGCCTTGCCCGCGAGCCGCGACGGATCGCGCTCGAGTTCCCCGCGCGTCCAGTACGGCACGACCTTGCGCCCTTCCACGCGGCCGCGCACGCGCTTGTCCTTCAACTCGGGGAAGAGCGAGGCGAGATCCACGACCAGCAGGTCGTCGGGCGGACCATACAGCGCAACGCCATACTTTGCCGTCGGCGTGCGCGAGCCCTCGAGCACCGGCTCGTAGTAGCCGGTCACGAGCCCGACGTCGTTGCCGTCCTCGGCGGCGATGCGGTATGGACTAAAATGAGCCGTGAAAAACGCGCGCACTGCATCGTTGCTCGTACCGTCCACACCTTCGGCTGCGGCGCACGGCGCCCGCCATACCGCCTGCGATTTCGCCCGCGCGACGAGCGCCCGGCAGCCGACCAGGAACGCGGGCCACGCGGCGGCGACCGCATCGTCGCTCCACCCCGGCAGGTCCGCCCATGGCGCCGGCGTGTACTGCGCTCGCGCCGCGACCGGCGGCGGCGTGGGCGTTGGCTTGGGCGCCGGCGGCACCGTCTGGCATCCGCCCAGCAGCAACACCAGCGCCGCTGTCATCAGGTAACGCATGGAGTGGCTCCTGCTCGAAGCATTGTTTGCGCTCGTCATCGCCATCGCGATCGTGTGGTGGACGATGGCCGCGCGCCGCAAGGAACCGCCTTCCGACCGGGACGCCGATCAGTGAAGCGTGCGCGGCATGGCGAGCGTGAAGGGTGGGATCGGCGCGTCGAAGCTCTGACCGTCCTCGGCGCGCATCTGGTAGCTGCCGCGCATGGTGCCGACCGGCGTGGCGATGGACGCGCCGCTCGTATACTCGAAGCTTTCGCCGGGCTGCAGGAGCGGCTGCTGTCCGACCACGCCCAGGCCCTTGACCTCCTGGACCTTGTGGTCGGCATCGGTGATGACCCAGTGCCGGCTCACGAGTTGGGCCGCGACCTGCCCGGTGTTGGTGATGGTGATTTTGTACGCGAAGACGTACTTTTCCTGACCGGGATCGGATTGCTCCGCGAGGTAGCTCGCCTGCGGCACCACCGAGATTTCGTACCGTGCTTTCGCCATTGAATCGATTATAGCCCCATGCCCACCGCCTACCGCATTGCGCCGTCGATCCTGTCCGCCGACTTCGCCCGGCTCGGCGAGGAAGTACGCAAGGTGGTCGACGCCGGCGCCGACCTCATTCACTTCGACGTGATGGACAACCATTACGTGCCCAACCTCACCGTCGGCCCGATGGTGTGCGAGGCAGTGCGGCCGCACGCCACCGTACCCATCGACGTGCACCTCATGGTGAAGCCGGTCGACCGCATCGTGCCCGATTTCGCGCGCGCGGGCGCCAATCACATCAGCTTCCATCCCGAGGCGAGCGAGCACGTGGACCGCACCATCGGCCTCATCCACGAGCACGGCTGCACCGCCGGGCTCGTGTTCAACCCGGCGACACCGCTCGACTGGCTGATGCACGTCATCGACAAGCTCGACCTCGTGCTCATCATGTCGGTCAACCCGGGCTTCGGCGGGCAATCGTTCATCCCGCATGCGCTGGAGAAACTGAAGGCGGTCCGCAAGATCGCCGACAGCGCGATGCAACGCACCGGCCGCACCATCCACGTCGAGGTCGACGGCGGGGTCAAGGTCGACAACATCCGCGCGATCGCGCAGGCCGGCGCCGACACCTTCGTGGCAGGCAGCGCCATCTTCACCGCGCAGGACTACCGGGCGGCCCTGTCCGAAATGCGTGCGCAACTGGCTATGGTATAGTCGTCCGGTCATGATTTTCCTCGTCGTATCCACCGACAATCCCGCCGTGGCGGGATGGCGTGCAAGGCAGTGGCGCTGGCGGCGCCCACGCTAGAGCCTTCGCGCGTTTTCGCGCCGCACGCACACTCTTCAAGCGGCGCCAACCTGGATACAAAGAGTCACGAGGTCGAAGCATGATCACCGAGGTCGAATTTCGGTCGCTGGCCGAGCGCGGCTATAACCGCATCCCGCTGGTTCTCACGTCGTTCGCGGACCTCGACACGCCCCTGTCGCTGTATCTGAAGCTCGCCAACGCGCGCTACTCTTACCTGCTCGAATCGGTCGTCGGTGGCGAGCGCTTCGGCCGCTATTCGTTCATCGGCCTGCCGGCCAAAGTGCGCCTGCGCGCGCGTGGCCGGCGCGTGGAAGTGTTCGACGACGGCGGCGTGCGCGAGACATTCGACGGCGATCCGCTCGCCTTCGTCGAGTCGTACCGCGCGCGCTTCTTGGCCGCGCCGCTGCCGGATCTGCCGCGCTTTTGCGGCGGACTCGCGGGCATCTTCGGCTACGACGTGGTGCGCCACATCGAGACCCGGCTTGCGCACACGGGCAAGCCTCCCACGCCCGGGCTCGCGGACGTGCCCGATCTGCTGCTCCTCCTCACCGAGGAGCTCGCGGTCGTCGACAACCTCAAAGGCAGGATCTCGCTCATCGTATACGCCGATCCCGCGGAAGCCGACGCGTATGCGCGCGCGCGGTCGCGGCTCGAGGAATTGCGACGCAAGCTGCGCGAGCCGGTGACGATTCCCTACGCCACCGGCTCGGCGCCGTCGCAGCCGACAAGCGAGTTCGGGGAGGCGGGTTACAAAGAGGCCGTCGCGCGCGCCAGAGCATACATCGCGGCCGGCGACGTCATGCAAGTCGTGATCTCGCAGCGCATGGCCATGCCGTTCGCGGCGCCGCCGCTGTCGCTGTACCGCGCGCTGCGCTCGCTCAATCCGTCGCCGTACATGTTCTACTACGACTTCGGCGACTTCCACGTGGTCGGCGCCTCGCCGGAGATCCTGGTGCGCAAGGAGGGGGCGACCGTGACCTTGCGTCCCATCGCCGGCACCCGGCCGCGCGGCGCCACGCGCGAGGCCGACGAGGCGCTCGCCGCCGAGCTCGCCGCGGATCCGAAAGAGATCGCCGAGCACGTCATGCTGCTCGACCTCGGCCGCAACGACGTGGGGCGGGTCGCGACCATCGGTTCCGTTCGCGTCGCCGACCGGATGATCATCGAGCGCTATTCGCACGTGATGCATATCGTGTCCAACGTCGAGGGCACGCTGCGTCCGGGCCTGACCAGCGTGGACGTCCTGCGCGCCGCGTTTCCCGCGGGCACCGTCAGCGGCGCGCCGAAGGTGCGCGCGATGGAGATCATCGATGAGCTGGAGCCCACCGCGCGCGGCATCTATTCGGGTGCGGCGGGGTACATAAGCTTCCAGGACGACATGGACACCGCGATCGTGCTGCGCACCGCGGTGCTGAAAGGCGGCGTGCTCTACGCCCAGGCGGGCGGTGGGATCGTGCACGACAGTTCGCCCGACGGGGAGTGGCAGGAGACGCTGAACAAGCTGCGCGCGGTGCTGCGCGCGGCCGAGATGGTGCAGCAAGGTCTGGACGAGGAACCCTGATCATGCTGCTCATGATCGACAACTACGACAGCTTTACCTATAACCTCGTGCAGTACCTGGGCGAGCTCGGCGCCGACGTGCGTGTCTATCGCAACGACGCCCTCACCCTGGACGAGGTCGAGCGGCTGCATCCGGCGCAGATCGTGGTGTCGCCCGGCCCGTGTACGCCAAGCGAGGCCGGCATCTCGGTGCCTCTCATCCAGCGCTTCGCCGGGAAGATCCCCATCCTCGGCGTCTGCCTCGGCCACCAGGCGATCGGCGAGGCATTCGGCGGGCGCATCGTGCGCGCACAGCGGGTGATGCACGGCAAGTTGTCGCCGGTCACCCACGACGGCAAGGGTGTTTTCGCGGGCATCCCGTCGCCGTTCGCGGTGACGCGGTACCATTCGCTGGCCATCGAGCGCGGCGCGGTGCCTGCCGGACTTGCCGTCACGGCGACCGCCGACGACGGGGAGATCATGGGCGTGCGCCATCGGCAGTTCGCGGTCGAAGGCGTACAGTTCCATCCGGAGGCGATCCTTACCGAGCACGGCAAGCGCATGCTCGGCAACTTTCTGGAGGGGCGGCGATGAAAGCCATCGTTGTGCTGCTCGCCGCATGGGCGGGCGTGGCCGGTGCGGGAGCGCTCGACGAGTGCATGATCAAAGGCGATCACGCGACGGTCACCCGCTGCCTGGTCGACGCGGACAAGGACGCGCAGGCCGCGCTCAACAAGGCCGAGGGCGACGCCGCCCGGCGTGCCCGTGAACTCGACACCGCCACCGGTCGGCCCGGCGCCGCCGCGGCGCTCGCGAAGTCCATGCGCGCGTTCACCGACTATCGCAAGGCGCAATGCGACTTCGTGCGCGCGATGTACGCGAGCGGCGCCGGCGCGGATCAGGGCCAGCTCGCCTGCATGATCGACATGACGCGGCGGCGCGCGCGCGATTTCCAGTTCTAGGACCTGGCTAGGAAGCGGTGTCATGACCATCAACCTGCAGGATGCGCTCCAGCGCACCATCGAGCACCGCGAGATCTTTCACGACGAGATGCTCTCGCTCATGCGCCAGATCATGAGCGGCGAGGTCTCGCCCGTGATGATCGCGGCGCTGACCATCGGCCTGCGGGTGAAGAAGGAGACGATCGGCGAAATCGCCGCGGCTGCGCAGGTGATGCGCGAGCTGTCCACCAAGGTCGACGTGGTCGACCGCGCGAACCTGGTCGACATCGTCGGCACCGGCGGTGACGCATCGCACACGTTCAACATCTCCACCGCCGCGATGTTCGTGGCCGCCGCCGCCGGCGCGCGCGTGGCCAAGCACGGCAACCGATCGGTCTCGTCGAAGTCCGGCAGTGCGGACGTGCTGGAGGCGCTGGGCGCCAACATCATGCTCAGCCCCGATGCGATCGCGAAGTGCATCGACGAAACCGGAATGGGCTTCATGTTCGCGCCCAATCACCATGCCGCCATGAAGCACGCTGCACCGGTGCGGCGTGAGTTGGGCGTGCGCACGATCTTCAACATTCTCGGGCCGCTCACCAATCCCGCCGGCGCGCCGAACCAGCTCATCGGCGTGTTCCATCCCGATCTCGTCGGCATCCACGTTCGCGTCCTGCAGCGCCTCGGCGCCCAGCATGCGCTCGTGGTGTACGGCAAGGATGGCATGGACGAGGTGTCGCTCGGCGCCGCGACGATGGTGGGCGAGTTGAAGGACGGCCAGGTGCGCGAGTACGAGATCCATCCGGAAGACTTCGGGCTCAGCATGAAGTCGAACCGGGGGTTGAAGGTCGACGGCGCGGCGGAGTCGAAGGAGATGGTCACCGAGGCCCTCGACAACATCGAAGGCACGCCGCGCGAGATCGTCACGCTCAACGCGGGGACCGCGCTGTACGCGGCCAACGTGGCGTCGTCGGTGGGCGAGGGCATCGAGCGCGCACGGGCGGCGGTCGCGAGCGGCGCCGCCCGGCGCAAGCTCGTCGAGTTCGTCGCGGCCACGCAGAAGCTCGCGCCGCGCACGCCGTAAGGAAGTCCACGTGGCCCGCAGCGACATCCTCGACCAGATCGTTGCGGCCAAGGCACAGGAGGTCGCCGCGGCACAGCTCGCGCGACCGCTCGCGGACGTCGATGCGCGGGCGCGCGCCAACCCGGCGCCGCGCGGCTTCGAGCGCGCCCTGCGCGGCACGATCGCGGCGGGCCGTCCCGCGGTCATCGCCGAGATCAAGAAGGCGAGCCCGAGCAAGGGCGTGCTGCGCGAAGCGTTCGACCCGCCCGCGATCGCCGCGTCCTACGAGCGTGCCGGCGCCGCCTGCCTGTCCGTGTTGACCGATAAGCCTTTCTTCCAGGGCGACCCGGAGTACCTCATTGCTTCGCGCAACGCGTGCGCGCTGCCCGCGCTGCGCAAGGAGTTCATCGTCGACGAGTACCAGGTCGCGGAATCGCGCGCGCTGGGTGCGGACGCCATCCTCCTCATCGTCGCCGCGCTGGAGGACGCGCAGATGGCCGCACTCGAGGCCTGCGCACTCGCGTACGGCATGGACGTGCTGGTGGAGATCCACGACGCGTCCGAGCTCGCGCGCGCGCTGCGCCTTAAGACTCCGCTCCTCGGCATCAACAACCGCAACCTGCGCAACTTCAGCGTCACCCTCGACACCACCTTCAACCTGCTGCCGAAGATACCTGCCGACCGCTTGGTGATCACCGAAAGCGGGATCGTCACCCAGCGCGACGTGCGCATGATGCGCGACCGCGGCGTGCACGCGTTTCTCGTCGGCGAGGCGTTCATGCGCGCGCCCGATCCGGGCGCGGCGCTGACCTCGCTTTTCGGCTAGGATGGCGCGCGTGTCCGCGATCGCCGCCGACAACGTGAGCAAGCACTGGACGACCGCCGACGGGCACGTGCGCGCGGTCGACGGCGTCTCGTTCTCGCTTGCGGCCGGGACGCTCAACGTGCTGCTCGGCCCCTCGGGCTGCGGCAAGTCGACCACGCTGCGCCTCATCGCCGGACTCGAAGCCGCCGACGGCGGGCGCATCCTGATCGGCGAGCGCGACGTAACGAGGCTGCCGCCCGCCAAGCGCAGCATCGCGATGGTGTTCCAGAGCTACGCGCTGTTTCCGCACCTGTCGGTCGCCGAGAACATCCTGTTCGGCCTGCGCGTGCGCCGGGTGTCGAGCGAGGAGTGCGCGTCGCGGCTGGCGCGGGTCGCCGAGCTCCTGGGACTGTCCGCGCTGCTCGCGCGCAAGCCCTCGCAGCTTTCGGGCGGGCAGCAGCAGCGCGTGGCGCTCGGCCGGGCGATCATCAACCAGGCGCCGGTGTGTCTCATGGACGAGCCGCTGTCGAACCTCGACGCGCAACTGCGCGCCGAAATGCGCCAGGAGATCCGCGCGCTGCAGCGCAAGCTCGGCATCACCATGGTGTACGTGACCCACGATCAGGTCGAGGCGATGTCGATGGCGGACCGCGTCATCCTGATGAACAGCGGCCGCATCGAGCAGAACGGCGCCCCGGTGGAGCTCTACGAGCGCCCGGCGAACGTGTTCGTCGCGCGCTTCATCGGCACGCCGCCGATGAACCTGCTCGCGCTCGAGCCGGGTCCCGACGGTGCGGTGGTCGCGGGAACCGAACGGCCGGCCGTGCTGCCGGCCGACTGCGCGCAGGGCACTCTGGGCGTGCGGCCCGAGCACATCGTGCTCGGAGCGGAGCGCGGCCTGCGCTCCACGGTCGAAGCGGTCGAGTACCTGGGTGGCGATTCGCTGTTGACGTGCCGGCTCGGCGGGCAGGCGCTCGCCGTGCGCACGCAGGGCAGCGTCGGACTGTCCGCCGGCGACGCGGCCTGGTTGACGTGGCCGGCCGGCGCGCAACACTATTTCGGGCAGGACGGGGCGCGCCGCGAACTCGATTCGCGCCACGCGCCTGCAACACTTACGGCGTAGACAAGAGGGAGGAGGAAGGCATGGGCAATTGGCTGAAGTGGGTAGTCGCCGCACTGGCGGCGGCGGGTTTCGGGCTCGGGGCGGGAACGTCCGCCGCGCAAACCGAGGTGTCGTTTTTCTATCCGGTCGCGGTCGGCGGTCCGATCACCAAGATCATCGACGGCTATGCGGCCGACTTCGAGAAGGCGAATCCCGGCATCAAGCTCCGGCCGATCTACTCCGGCAGCTACCAGGAGTCGATCACCAAGGCGCTGACCGCCGTGAAGAGCGGGGATCCCCCGGTGATGTCGATCCTCCTGTCCACCGACATGTACACGCTGATCGACGAAGAGGCGATCGTCCCCTTCGATCCGCTGATCAAGACGGCGGAAGACAAGGCGTGGCTCAAGTCGTTTTATCCGGCGTTCATGGAGAACAGCCAGACCGGCGGCAAGACCTGGGGTATCCCGTTCCAGCGCTCGACCGTCGTCTTGTACTACAACAAGGAGATGTTCAAGGAGGCGGGGCTCGACCCCAACAAGCCGCCCGCGACGTGGACCGAGATGCGCGAGTACGCGCAGAAGCTCACCAAGCGCGACGCCGGCGGCAAGGTCACGCAGTGGGGCGTGCAGATTCCCTCGTCGGGATTTCCGTACTGGCTGTTCCAGGGGCTCGCGATCCAGAACGGCGCGCAGCTCATGAACGCCGCCGGCACGCAGACCTTCTACGACAAGCCCGAGGTGATCGGCGCGCTGCAGTACTGGGTCGACCTCGTCAACAAGTACAAGGTGCATCCCGAGGGCATCGTCGAGTGGGGCACCACGCCCAAGGACTTCTTCGAGCGCAAGGTGGCGATGATCTGGACCACCACGGGCAACCTCACCAACGTGAAGAACAACGCCAAGTTCGACTTCGGCGTGGCGATGCTGCCTGCGGGCAAGCAACGCGGCAGCCCCACGGGCGGCGGCAACTTCTACATCTTCGCGAAGTCCACACCGGCGCAGCGCGACGCGGCGATGAAGTTCATCAAATGGGTGACTTCGCCCGAGCGCGCGGCGCAATGGGGCATCGACACCGGGTACGTCGCCGTGCGTCCCGACGCGTGGGACACGCCGGCGATGAAGAAGTACGTCGAAGGCTTCCCGCCCGCGGCGGTAGCGCGCGACCAGTTGCGCTACGCCAAGGCCGAGTTGTCGACGCACGACAACCAGCGGGTGACCAAGGCGCTGAACGACGGCCTGCAGGCGGCGCTCACCGGGACCAAGACGCCGGAGCAGGCGATGAAGGACGCGCAGGCGCAGTCGGAGCGGATATTGCGGACGTACCGCCGATAGGCCATGCGACCCCTCACCCCAGCCCTCTCCCCGCAGGCGGGGAGAGGGGGTCTCAAGGGTCATCCGCAGGAGCGGGGGTCTCAAGGGTCATCCGCAGGAGCGGGGGTCTGAGCGTCATCCGCAGGAGCGGGGGTCTGAGCGTCATCCGCAGGAGCGGGGGTCTCAAGGGTCATCCGCAGGAGCGGTGGCGGCGCGGTCGGTTGCCACGGACACTCCCTGTCCCGTGTGCGGGAAGGGGGCTCTGAGGGGTCATCCGCAGGAGCGATGGCGGCGCGGTCGGTTGCCACGGACACTCCCTGTCCCGCGTGCGGGGAGAGGGGCTCTGAGGGGTCATC
>JADLEZ010000025.1 GCA_020845855.1 Burkholderiales bacterium | reverse complement strand
CCAATCCGGTGTCATCCTTCAGCGGAGCGAGGATCCGATTTCGCGTCGAATGAGCGAGTAGCGTAAAGCAGATCCCTCGTCGCCTTTGCTCCTCGGGATGACACCGTGGGATTTTCAACGGGCCGCTGGCGGCCCAGGAAGCACTGCCGCGTTAGCGATCCCCGCACCTCGGTGTTGCCTGACGAGCCGGATGCAGTGGCTAGCGCATGGTCAGTCCGCCGTCGGCCGCCAGCACCTGTCCCGTGACGTAGCTCGCCGCATCCGACGCGAGGAACACGAACACCGGCGCGACCTCCGCCGGCTCGGCCCAGCGGCCGAGCGGGATGCGGTCGAGGTACCGGTCGCGGAAGCGCTCGTCGGTGCGGATCGTCTCGGTCATCGGCGTGGCGGCGCCGGGCGCGACCGCGTTGACGGTAATGTCGTGGCGCGCGAGCTCGCGCGCGGCGGCCAGCGTGAATCCGACAATCCCCGCCTTGGCCGCTGCGTAGTTCACTTGGCCGATGGTGCCGAGCAGCCCCGCGGCCGACGTCACGTTGACGACGCGGCCGTAGCGGCGCTCGATCATGTCCGGCGTCACCGCTTGCAGGCAGTTGAAGCTGCCGGTCAGGTGCACCGCGAGCACGGTGTCCCATTGCGCGGCGTCCATCTTGTGCAGCATGGCCGGCCGGGTCACGCCGGCGTTGTTGACGAGGATGTCGACCGGGCCGAAGCGCTGGCGCACGGCCTGCACCATCGCATCGACGTCTGCGCGACGCGCGACGTCACAGCCCACGCCGAGCGCATGCGCACCTTCGGCAACGAGTGCTGCCGCCACCGCGTGCGCACGCTCGCCGGCGACGTCGGCGACGGCCACGCGCGCGCCTTCGCGCGCGAACGCGCGCACGACGGCCTCGCCGATGCCTTGTGCGGCGCCGGTCACGATCGCGGTCTTGCCTTGGAGTTGCATTGATGCGGACTGTGCCGCACGCGACGGCCGGTGGGCCTTGATCTTGCTCAAGGTAGGTATGCGCAGACGGCCGGCCGGTCGTCCGGCTCGGCCAGCGCTAACGTCGCCGGGCGCGCTTGCCGGACTGGCGCTCGCGCAGCCGGTGCATCGTGGCGAGCGTGATCGAGCCCAAGGTGGCTTTCGCGTTCTCGTCGATCTCCCGGAGCACCGAGCCCAGCGCGCCGCCCACCGGCGTGTCGGCTACCGGCGGCGAGTCGACCTTCTCGAACAGCGAAACCACGTCCATCAGCGTGACCCGGCGCACGTTGCCCGAGAAGCGGTAGCCGCCGCCGGCGCCCCGGACCGACTCGACCACCCCGGCGCGCGCCAGCACACCCAGTACCTTCGCCAGGTGGTGCGCCGACACGCCGTAGGCCTGCGCGATGTCGGCGGCGGAGACATGGCGCGACGGGTCGCGCGCGAACTCGAGCACGCTGTACAGCGCGAGCAACGTGTTCTTTTGGAGCCTCATGGGTCGTGCGTAAATTGCGTCACCCGCGGCGGCTTCGCCGCCCGCGGCGCAATTTACGCCCGGTAGAGTTTGCGCGGAAAGCTTCGGGCGGCCTCGGCTCCTTGGACTGCTGCGCAGGGCCATTGCTGTTCAGGTCGCCTCGCGCCGCCGACTCGCAATTGCTCGCCGCCCTTCGGGCCTCGCTGCTCGCGTCGTCCTCGCTTTCCGCGCGGCAAAGGCAACGAAGCGCGTCGATCACAGCGCGCTGCGCGCGCCGTTCAGTAACGCGCGCCTGCGGGCTGACAGCCTCCGGTTGATGCAATGCTCGCACGATCATTCGAGTTCCATCTCGAGCGGCAGCAACGACCCGGCGGTCATGCCGCGGCTGCGGAAGAACGACAGGATGAGCGTATTGTCGCGCGACAGCATCGTCCGCAGCTTGGTGACACCCTTGCGCCGGAAGCCTTCGCTGATCGCGTCGAGGAGCAGCGAGCCCACGCCGGCCTGGCGCGCCGCCGGGTCGACGCTGATCGCGAACACCCACCCGCACGGCGGCGAGCCGAACTCCCAGTCGCGGATCTCGCCGATGACGAAGCCGACGACCTGGCGGTCGACGGTCGCCACCAGGAACTGCCGCGCGCCGTCCGCGCGCGCGCCGTAGCGGCGAAACACCGACCGCCAGTAGTCCGGCTTGGGCAGCCGCGTCACCGCGGCGTCGATGGCGTTGACGCGCGCCAAGTCCGTGCGCTGCGCGCGGCGCACGGCCGTCCGTAGCGGCGGGCGTACGGCACGCTGCGCGGGCTCTACGCGTCGTCGCAAAGCCTGACCTGGATCAAGTCGCAATTACGCATTCCGGTACCAGAATGCCTCGTCGGTGCCAAGTCTACCGGCTTTGCGCGCCCCGCGCGGCTCGCCGCCATGGTGCGCCGCCTGCCGGCTCTTTGTAGGAGGAGAAAAATGGAAACGTCGAAGTGGCTGCGGCGCGCTGTCGCGGCGCTGATCGCCGGCGGGCTCGTTGCCGTGTCCGGCGCGTTCGCGCAGGAGCCGATCCGGATCGGCGCGTTCGTGTCGGCCACGGGGCCTGCCGCCTTCCTGGGCGACCCCGAGCAGAAGACGCTCGAGCTCTACGGCGAGCGCCTGAACGCGGCCGGCGGCGTGCTCGGCCGCAAGCTCGAGCTCGTCGTGTACGACGACGCCGGCGACGCCGAGAAGGCGCGCACGTTCGCGAAAAGGCTCATCGAGCAGGACCGTGTGGACGTGATCGTCGGCGGCTCGACCACCGGCACGACCATGGCCGTGGTGCCGCTCGCCGAGCAGGCCCAGGTGCCGTTCATCTCGCTTGCCGGCGCCGTCGTCATCGTCGAGCCGACCAAGAAGTGGGTGTTCAAGACGCCGCACACCGACCGCATGGCGTGCGAGAAGATCTTCGCCGACCTGCGCGCGCGCAACCTCACCAAGCTCGCGCTGATCTCCGGCTCCGGCGGCTTCGACAAGTCGATGCGCGCGGAGTGCCTGAAGGTGGCCGCGAAGTACGGCATCGAGGTCGTGGCCGACGAGACCTACGGCGCGGCCGACAACGACATGACCGCGCAGCTCACCAAGATCCGCGCGAGCGGCGCGCAGGCGGTGCTCAACGCGGGCTTCGGGCAGGGGCCGGCGATCGTGACCCGCAATTACCGCCAGGTCGGCCTCACCCTGCCGCTGTACCAGTCGCACGGTGTGGCCTCGAAGGAATACATCAAGCTGTCCGGCCCGGCGGCGGAAGGCGTGCGGCTACCCGCGGCCGCACTGCTCGTGGCCGAGATCCTGCCCGACGGCGATTCGCAGAAACCGGTGGTCGTCGCGTACCGCAAGTCCTACGAGGATCGCTTCAAGAGCGACGTGTCCACCTTCGGCGGCCACGCGTACGACGGCCTCATGCTTGCAGTGGAGGCGATGCGGCGCGCGAACTCGACCGACAAGGCGAAGGTGCGCGATGCGCTGGAGGCGACCAAGGGCTACGTGGGCACCGGCGGCGTGGTGACGATGTCCGCCGCCGACCACATGGGCCTCGGGCTCGACGCGTTCCGGATGCTCGAGGTCAAGGGCGGAACCTGGTCGCTCGTGAAATGACGTGGGATGAGCCCCCTCACCCCGGCCCTCTCCCCGCGCGCGAGGAGAGGGTGCCCGACAGGGCGGGTGAGGGGTGCCTCGATTCGTCGCCGGCACCCGCCAGTTTCATCCGTAGCGGTACGTGCGCCGCACGGTGGAGCAGATGAGATGGAAGTCCAATGGCTCCAGTACATCGCGGGCGGGCTGACCGCGGGGGCCATCTACGCGCTGGTCGCGCTCGGCTTTTCGATCATCTACAACGCGAGCGGCGCGATCAATTTCGCGCAGGGTGAGTTCGTGATGATCGGCGGCATGAGCGCGGTCGCGCTCGTCGCCGCCGGCCTGCCGCTCGCCGCCGCGGTGCCGCTCGCGCTCGCGGCCGCCGCGCTCGTCGGGCTCCTGCTCGAGAAGATCGCGATCGAGCCCGCGCGCAACGCCGACACGGTGACGCTCATCATCATCACCATCGGCGCCTCGCTCTTCCTGCGCGGGTTGGCGCAGCTCGTGTGGGACAAGCGCATCCACGTGTTGCCCGCGTTCTCCGGCGACCAGCCGATCGCCGTGCTCGGCGCGACCATCGTGCCGCAGAGCCTGTGGGTGCTGGGAGGCGTGGCGCTCGCGGTGGTCGCGCTGTCGTGGTTCTTCGGCCGCACCTTGTTCGGCAAGGCGATGCTCGCCACGTCGTACCAGCCGCTGGCGGCGCGCCTGTGCGGCATCGGCACGCGCGCGGTGCTGCTCGCGAGCTTCGGCCTCGCCGCACTCCTCGGCGGGCTCGCCGGCGTGCTCACGGCGCCGATCACCTTCACGTCGTACGACAACGGCCTCATGCTCGGCCTCAAGGGGTTCGCCGCGGCGATGCTGGGCGGGCTCGGCAGCTTCCCCGGCGCGGTCGTCGGCGGCCTTACGCTTGGCATCGTCGAGGCGATGGCGGCGGGCTTCGTGTCGTCCGCGTACAAGGACGCGATCGCGTTCGTGATCATCCTCGCGGTGCTGTTCCTGCTTCCCCAGGGGCTTGCCGGGGTGCGCCGTGTCGAACGTGTCTAGGCGCTGGCTCGATGCGCGCACCGGCGGCCTGGCCGCGCTGGCGGTGGTCATCGTCCTGCTGCCCGCGGTGCTCGCCAACGACTACTTCTACGAGGTCGCGATCCTGGTCGCGATGAACGCGATCGTCTGCGTGGGACTGAACTTGCTGATCGGCTATGCCGGTCAGATCAGCTTGGGCCATGCCGCGTTCTTCGCGCTCGGCGCCTATGGCACGGGTATCCTCGCCGCGCGCTACGGCTGGCCCGTGTGGGCGTCGATTCCCGCGAGCATCGCGGTGGTGGGCGTCATCGCGCTCGTCGTCGGCCGCCCCACGCTGCGCCTGAAGGGCCACTACCTCGCGATGGCCACGCTGGGCCTGGGTGTGATCGTGTCGATCGTGCTCGTCACCGAGGACCGCATCACCGGCGGGCCGGACGGCATGGCGGTGCCGCCGCTGGCGCTGTTCGGCTGGGTCGTCAAAGGCGAGCGCACGTGGTACTGGATCGCCGGCGGCGCGCTGCTCGCCGCGGTCTGGCTCGCGCAGAACCTCGTGGCTTCCCCGGTCGGCCGCGCGCTGCGCGCGCTGCACGGCTCGGAGGTCGCCGCCGAGACTTCGGGCATCGACAGCGCGCGCTACAAGCTCGTGGTGTTCGTGGTCTCCGCGCTGTTCGCCGCCACGGCCGGCGCGCTGACCGCGCACTACGGCGGCTTCATCACCCCCGCGCGCGCGTCGTTCATGCATTCGGTCGAGCTCGTGATCATGGTGGTGTTCGGCGGCATGGCGTCGACCTTCGGGGCGGTGGTCGGCGCGGCGGTGCTCACCACGCTGCCGCAGTTCCTCACCGTGATGAAGGACTACGAGATGATGACCTTCGGCGCGGTGCTGATGGTCACCATGGCGCTGTTCCCGCGGGGAGTCGTGCCGACCCTCGCGCAGCGCCTGCGCGTGCTGCCCATGCTAGGGTGGCGGGGCGGGGTCCGGCGATGAGGGTTCCGGCGAAGCCGCTGCTCGCGGTCGACGGCCTGACCAAGGCGTTCGGCGGCGTCCGCGCGATTTCCGGCGTGTCGTTCACGATTCGCGCCGGCGCGGTGCATTCGATCATCGGTCCCAACGGCGCCGGCAAGACCACGCTCCTCAACCTGCTCACGGGCGTTTACGTGCCGGACGCGGGCCGCATCGCGCTCGAAGGGCGCGATCTCGCCGGCGAGCCGGCGCATCGCTTTGCCGCCGCCGGCATCGCCCGCACGTTCCAGAACCTGCAGGTGTTCTTCAACATGACCGCGGCCGAGAACGTGATGACCGGCCGCCACCTGCGCGAGCGCTGCTCGCTCGCGGCGGCGATGCTGCGCACGCCCGCGCTTGTCCGCGCCGAGGCGCAGTGCCGGGCGGTCGCCCGCGAGCTCCTGCGCCGCGTCGGCGTCGAGCGCTACGAGGACGTGCCGGCGGCCGCGATGCCGTACGGCGCGCTGAAGCGCCTCGAGATCGCGCGCGCGCTCGCCTTGGAGCCTTCGTTGCTGCTGCTCGACGAGCCCGCCGCCGGGCTCAATCCGACCGAGGCGCGCGAGATCGACACCCTGCTCGAGGGGCTCGCGGCGGACGCGACGACCGTGGTCCTGGTCGAGCACAACATGCGACTCGTGATGGAAGTGTCCGACCATGTGCTGGTGCTCGACGAAGGTCGCGTGCTGGCGGAAGGCGCGCCCGAAGAAGTCGCGCGCGACCCGCGCGTGGTCGAGGCGTACCTCGGCGCCGCGCCATCGGCCGCGACGACCGGCGCCGAGGCGATCCATGCTTGAGGTGCGCGGCCTTTCCAGCCGTTACGGGCGCATCCCGGCCCTGTCGCAGGTCGACCTCGGCGTCGCCACGGGCGAGCTCGTCGCGCTGGTCGGCGGCAACGGCGCGGGCAAGACCACGCTGCTGCGTGCGATCTCCGGCGTGCAGCCGGCCTTCGCGGGATCGATCCGCTTCGACGGCCACGATCTTCGCCGGGTAACGCCGCGGGAGCGCGTGCGCCTGGGCATCGTGCAGGTGCCCGAAGGCCGGCAGGTGTTCGGGCCGCTTTCGGTCGAGGACAACCTGCGGCTTGGCGCGTTCGCACGCGGCCGCCGCGATGGCGTCGACGACGTGATCGCGCTGTTCCCCGCCCTTGGCGCCAAGCGCGCGGCGCCGGCCGGTACGTTGTCGGGCGGCCAGCAGCAGATGCTCGCGATCGGCCGCGCGCTGATGGCGGACCCGACGCTCATGCTGCTCGACGAGCCGAGCATGGGCTTGGCGCCGCGCCTGGTCGCCGAGATCTTCGCGCAGATCGCCGCACTCAAAGCGCGCGGCACCACGATCCTGCTGGTCGACCAGAACGCGCGCGCGGCGCTCGCGATCGCCGACCGCGGCTACGTCATGGAGGCGGGGCGGGTGGTGCTCGCAGGCACTGCGCGCGAGCTCCTCGCCGACGCCAAGGTGCAGCAGGCGTACCTGGGACTTTGAACGCGAACGGAGCAAAGGCAACGTGAACACGACCGCACCCAGTGCCGCCCGCATCCCGACGTACTGCTACCAGTGCGTGGCGGGGCCGGATCTGCTCACGGTGAAGGTGGTCGACGGTGTCGCGACCGAGGTCGAGCCCAACTTCTGCGCGGCGGACGTGCACCCGGGCGGCGGCAAGGTGTGCGTGAAGGCGTACGGGCTCGTGCAGAAGACGTACAACCCGAACCGCGTGACGACGCCGATGAAGCGGACCAATCCGAAGAAGGGCCGCGGCGAGGACCCGGGCTTCGTGCCGATTCCGTGGGAGGAGGCGTTCACGCTCATCGGCGCCGAGCTCGCCAAGGTGCGCGAGCGCGGGTTGACCGACGAGTCCGGCTACCCGAGGGTGGCCGCGAGCTTCGGCGGCGGCGGCACGCCGCAGCACTACATGGGCACGTTGCCCGCGTTCCTCTCCGCGTGGGGGCCGCTCGACATGGGCTTCGGCTCGGGCCAGGGGGTGAAGTGCTATCACTCCGAGCACCTGTACGGCGAGTTCTGGCACCGCGGCTTCACGGTCGCGCCCGACACGCCACTGTGCGATTACCTCGTCTCCTGCGGCGCCAACGTCGAGGCCTCGGGCGGGGTGGCCGGAGTATGGCGGCACGCCAACGCGCGCGCGCGCGGCATGAAGCGCGTGCAGGTCGAGCCGCACCTGTCGATCACCGGCGCGTGCTCGGCGCAATGGATCCCGATCAAGCCCAAGACCGACGCCGCCTTCCTGTTCGCGCTGATGCACGTGCTCCTGCACGAGGTCCCGCGCGAGCGTCTCGACCTCCCCTTCCTCGCGCGGCACACCGCTTCGGCGTATCTCGTGGGACCGCACGGCTACTACCTGCGCGACCGCGCGACGCGCAAGCCGCTGATCCTCGACGCAGCCACGAAGTGCGCCCGGCCGTTCGACACGCCGGGCATCGTCGAGTCGCTGGAGGCCGCATGCGAAGTCGACGCGATCGAGGTCGGCGCCGACGGCGAAGTCCTCGGCGACGGCCGCCTCGCGGGGCAGACCGCCTTCCTGCGCCTTGTCGAGCACATGCGGGCGTACTCCCCGGAATGGGCCGCGGGCATTTGCGACGTGCCGGCCGCGACCATGCGCATGGTCGGGCGCGAGTTCGTCGATCACGCGCGCGTCGGGGAAACCATCGACATCGACGGCGTCACGCTCCCGTTGCGCCCGGTCTCGGTATACCTCGGCAAGACCGTCAACAACGGCTGGGGCGGTTTCGAATGCTGCTGGGCGCGCACCATGCTCGCCGCACTCGTCGGCGGCCTCGAGGTGCCGGGCGGAACGCTCGGGACCACGGTGCGGCTCAACCGTCCGCTGGCCGAGCGCCTCGACAGCGTGAAAGCCGGTCCGGACGGCTTCATGGAGTATCCGCTCAACCCCACCGACAAGGCGCGCTGGTCGGCCAAGCCCGCGATCCGCAACGCCTACAAGACGATGGTGCCGCTGGCGGGCGACGGCCCGTGGAGCCAGGCGCTCGGTCCGACTCACTTCTCGTGGATGTTCCTGGACGAGACGCCGAAGGGCCTGCCGCGGGTGACGCTGCCCGACGTGTGGTTCGTCTACCGCACCAATCCCGCGATCTCGTTCTGGGATACGAAGGCGGTCGCCGACAAGATGGCGCGCTTCCCGTTCGTCGTCGCGTTCGCCTACACGCGCGACGAGACGAACCACTTCGCCGACGTGCTGCTGCCCGACGCGACCGATCTCGAGAGCCTGCAGCTCATCCGGGTGGGCGGCGCCAAGTTCGTGGAGCAGTTCTGGGACCACGAAGGCTACGCGTTGCGCCAGCCGGTGGTGGCCGCGCGCGGGGAGGCGAAGGACTTCACCGAGATCGCCACCGAGCTCGCCGCGCGCTGCGGCCTCATCGAGAAGTACAACGCCGCGATCAACCGGGGTGCTGCGGGCGTGCCGCTGAAGGGGGAGCACGGCGACTTCTCGCTCGACCCGGTACTCGCGCACGGCCGCGACGCGATCTGGGACGCGGTCTGCCGCGCCGCCAGCGCCCGCTTGAGCGAGGGCGCGCAAGTACACGGCCTCGATTGGTGGAAGGCGCACGGCCTCATGACCCGGCCGTTCCCGCGGGTCGACTGGTACCTGCTGCCGACCATGATGGAGCGCGGCTTGCGCTTCGAGCT
>JADLEZ010000024.1 GCA_020845855.1 Burkholderiales bacterium | reverse complement strand
TTGCGCTGCTCGGCGACCTTCTGGTCGAGGCGCGAAAGGTTGTTTTTGTCGTTGGCGAACTTCTCGACGGCCGATTGCGCCTTGTTGTACGACGCGACCACTTCGTCGGACCACTTGGCGACCGAATCCTCGTGATCCTTCAGCCACGAATCGAACTTGTTCTGACTGCCGGTCGTGGCGGTGCCGATCAGCCCACCCGCGAGGCGGTCGATCATCTGCAGAGGCGCAGGCAGCGCAGCGCCCAGCGTGCCGCCCTTGGGGAACAGCACGGACGCCAGCGGGTTCGACTGCAGCGCATTCAGCGCGCCGGTCACGGACTCGACAGCGGCGGCGATCGACATGATCCCGCGCGCGGCCGACGCAGATGCGCCGCTGGCCTGATCCACCTGCCCGACGAAATCGAGCATGGCATTGCTAAGGACCGTCATCGACTGCGAGACCGTCGCCTCGGTCTTGGCGAACTCGCGGTCGATCGCACCGGCCGACTTCTCGAATGCCTGGATCACGCGCTCGGCCGTCAATTCACCCGCTTCGCCCATCGCGCGCAGTTGCCCGATGCCAACGCCAAGCCCGTCAGACAGCGCACGCGCCACGCGGGGCGTCTGCTCCAGGATCGAATTCAGTTCTTCGCCGCGCAGCGCGCCGGCCGACAGGCCCTGCGATAGTTGCACCATCGCGGCCTGCGCGGACTGCGCCGATCCGCCGCTCATGGTGATGGCTTTCGACAGCGTTTCGGTCACTCGAAGCACCCGATCCTGCCCGATGCCAAGATCGCTGGTGGAGCGCGCCATCTGCGCATATGTGCCGGCAAGCGCCGTCACCTCTACGCGCGAACGCTGTGCGATCGACAGCAGCCGATCATAGGCGTCCTGAGCCTCACGCGCGGAGCCCGACGCGAGGTTCAGTTGCTGGCGCATGTTCGACGCCGCATCGGCCATGGTGACCATTGCACCGGCAGCATTCACCGCCGAGCGCGCAACCTCGATCAGGCCCGCGCCCACAGCGCCACCCATGAAGGCAGCCAGCACGCCACCCGACCCGCCCATGCTGGTGAGCACGTTGCGCACAGTGGTGAACGCCCCGCCCATCTGCCGGCTTGCGGTCTCAGCCGAGCGCCCGGCCGACTCCATCGCGCGCGAGGCGGTCGCGCCAACGCGATCGGCAGCATCTGCCGTGCGTGCGGCAGCGGCTGCCGTGGCGTCGAGTGCCTGCTGCCCCTTCACGAGGCCGGCGGTCTCGAAGCCTACGCCGATGGTCTGGATGTCAACGCTCACTGTTTCTTCGCCTTGTCTCGGTCGAGGTCGTCAAGCTGTTGCAGCACTTCAAGCTCCCAATGTTCGAAGCGCATGCGGCGGTTGGCGCAATACGCGCGGATCTCCGTCTCTGGAATGGGTGAAACACCGATGCCGACCGGGCGCGATCGACGCAGCGCCGTGTAGTGACGCCACAGCGAATGCAGCTCGGCAGGGAACTCGGTCTGGTTGTCCAGTCCGGGCGGTGTGCGCCCGGTCATGCGCTCGACCGTCTGCAAGGTCTCGCGCAAGGTGCGGCCGTCCTCGCCTACGCGGGCGAGGTCGAATTCATGCGCAGCCCACGCGATCAGTTGCTCGGCTGCGCTGTCGAAAAATTTCCGATGTCGGCGCTCGCGTCAATGATCTGGTCGATCCAGTGAGGATTGCGCCGCAGGGCCTGCCGCAACACATCGCGATCGAAGGTCTGCTTCACGTTGCGCCAGCCGGTCACGCGCACGGCGGCCGACTCGATGTTCTGCGTGTGCAGGTCGTCCATGGACTTCGGCTCGGGCGTCTTGCCCTTGCGCTGCGCGATTGCCGCTTCGCGGGTCTGGCGATCGATCACACCATTGACGAACTTGCGCACGGCATCCGCGTTGCGGCCCAGCACGGTGACGAACACGCCGGTGCCGGTCACGCCATCGGGCGAGGTCAACTCGATCTCGAATCCGCGTTCGGCATCGGCAACGCTGTCGAAGCCGAGAATGTCGATTTCATTCATGCAATTTGCTCCTCAGAAACGAAGACGGCCGCTTCTTCGGCGGCCGTTCTGGTTGATGCAGCGTGCGATTACGCGGCCGAGTCCTGCACCTGGATCGTGGTCGCATGGTTGGCCAGTGCTGCGCCGCCCGCACTGTTGAAAAACGCCGTGAAGCTGTAGGTGCGTTTCAGGCCGGTTTCGCCGTCATCGGGCGTGCTGGACGAGAGCTTGACCGCCGACATGGTGAGGGTCACGAAGTCGGCATTTGCCTCGCTGCCCGCAGCCAGAGCAGACAGAATCGAGGTCTGCGTTTCGTCGCGAAACAGGTCGGGGATCGTGCCGCCCTCGAAGTAGGCGGTGAAGGTGCCGGACACGGCAACCTTGCCGCGAAACACGTCCGGACGGATGTTGCTGCCGACAACCGCATCCGCCGCATTGCCGCGACCGTCGATGTTGATCGACAGGTCGGTGATGACGGCCTGCGAGGTGCCGTTGACCAGCAGCGCGCCGCTTGCCGCCACCAGTGCGCCGGTGGTGGTCTCGGCGGTGGGCGACGTGAAGTAGGCAGACGTGTCATCGGTCTGGTCCAGCCCGAGCGCGGTCAGGCTGATTTTTGCGTTCCCGCTGCCGGGCAACGACAGTGCGGCGGTGTTGAAACGCACATCCATGTTGCGCTCGCTGACGGCCGCATCCGAATACCACTCCTCGATGGTGTAGTAGATGTTCGTGTGGCCGGTCTCGGGAACATAGGTGACCTTGCCTGGCACCGCGACAGTGGCAGAGGCGATCGGCCCCTCGGCGGTCATCGTCGATCCATTCAGCACGATGACGGTCAGAACCGTTGCCGTGACGTTGGTCACAAGGAAATTCTTGTTCAGGTTGTTCGAGTTGAACGAACCAGCCGTCAGACGAACCACCATGCCGATCTTGATCCCGCCAGCCAGGAAGTCGCCCGATGCTCGGGTGATGGTGTACGGGCCGCTGCCGGCGATGGTGATCGACAGGCCAGTGATCGAGGTCACGGACGCGAAGTCACGACGCAGGATGGCCGACACGATGTCCGAATAGGTGCCCGGCGAGAAGATACCCGTCACGCTGCCATTCACGAGCTTCGCGCCATGGCGAACGCTGGTGATCTGCGCCTTCTTGGTGATCTCGGACTCTGTGGTGTACGCCTCCTTCTGCAGGTCGAAGGTGGAAGTCTCGCGTCGCAGCACCTGACCTGCGGACGTGCCCGCGAGCGCACCCTTTGCCGACTGACGCTTGAACCGCGTCTCCTTGGAAACGCCTTGCGCGATTGCCATAGCTGAACCTCAACGAAGAAAGCCGCGCAGGGCGGCAAGAAATGAAGAACTACGGAACCGACTCAGGTTGCAATGCAGGCCTGGTATCGGATCGAGATTGGCACCACGTACCAACCGTCGGCGCTGTAGGCGGCGGCCTTGGCTGGCGTGTGCGTGATGACGGTTGCGAGCCCGCCATGCAAGACAGTAGTGCCGCGCTTGAACTGCGCCCGCACGGCCTCCGCGCGGGTCTGCGCCGCGTCGCTGCCAGTTCCTGCGGGGTAGTAGAGCGTCACCTGAAAGATGCCAATTTCCATCCACTCACGCGGCCCGAGCATGGTGTTATCGGGCGACGCCGGCAGCAGATTTGCCCGCTGCCACGGGGTGCCGACCGTAGGCGTGAAATGCACGTTCTCCCACGCGGTCGGGATCGCCGGCGACATGGCGGCAAGCCGCTGCTCCAGCGCACGGCGCACGTTCTGATCGCTCATCGCGCACCCTTGGCTGCACGCACCGCGCGCTCGAATCGCTGCGCGAACTCTGCCACCGTCACGCGCACCATGCCTGCAGGAGCCTGCCGCGACCAACCGTCGTACTCGAGCCGGTAGGCGTATGGCAGGCTGTTGGTGATGAAGATCGTCTGCCCGGGCTTCCATGCTGCGACCTGCGCAGTGAGCGATGCACGCGAAGATGCGCCGCTGGCATCCGCACGCGCATTCGCCGACGCGTCGATCGAATCAAGTGCGGTCATCCAGTTGTTCTTGAATCGGCCGGTGTCAACGGGGGACTTTTCCGCGACCGAGCCGCCGATGCCAAGCGCAGTGCCGCGCACGACCATCTCGGCGCGGTCGCCAACGCGCTTGAGGAGCGCGGAGAAGTTACGCTTGAAGTCCGCGTTGCTCACGACACCCCCCGCACCTGCACCTCGAACAGCACCGCCACGCCACCAGGCGCAACACGCCCCGCCCGGGTCACCGGGCCGGGCGCGCCGCCCCACACGAACGAATCTCCCGCGCGCGGCTCCACGCTCATGCCGTTGGGGTCGATCAGGTACGCACGCGCACCGGCCTCGATCAGCGAGCCATCGACATAGCTTCGTCCGTGGTTCGACTCCAGCGCCCGCACGGTGTGCGTGGTGCTGGTCTGCGCGGCTGCACCGGTCGCCGGGTTGTATGCCGATGTGCTGCGCACGATCGATGCATCTGCGCCGAACTCGACCAGCAGCTCGGCGGCCGTGGCGGCCATGTCGATGTAAAACTCGTCGCTCATGTCTTCTCGGCCGGCCTGTCAGGCGTCGGTTTCCAGTCGATGCGGCGGGCCTTCAGCGTCCGCTTGCCGGTGGCGATGGCCTTGATGAGGCGGTGCCGGCCGTCAGCGATGTCGCCGTGCCAGTCCAGCAGGATCGGGCAGTCCAGATCGGCCTTCATGCACTTGCGCACGTGGAAGGCCAGGCCCAGGATGTTCTCGCCGCGCCAGATCTCGTCGCCCAGGTTCATTGCTGCGACCGGGATCTCGAACACCGGCAGATCCTTGGCGTCGTCGATCAGCCGGGCTACAGAGTAGCGATTGCCCTCACGGTCGCAGTACCAGCCCTGCAGAGGCTCGGACTTGTTGAGCCTGACTTTCGGCGGCTTGCTCATGCGCGCACCAGTCGAATGCCGGCACCGCCACCAGACAGCAGCGGGCGCAGGGTGGCGTCCACCGCCGCATAGCGCTTCTGCTGTCGAGCGCCGTCCGCGTAGGTCACTGCGATCGGTCCGACCTGCTTGCTCTTGACCTGGGCTCCCTCATCAACGATCAGAGGGCCGGTCGATGCCTTGAGCGCAAGCTCACAGGTCGCCTTCACCAACTGGGCCGGCAAGGCGTTGTTGGCGATCAAGCAGTCGTCGACATAGACATTGGACCGTGGCCAGCTCAGGGCCTGGGTGCTCAGGTTCTTGTCTCCCTTCCACAGGCCCAAGTACATCTGCTCCAGATGCTCGGTCGCCTTGCGGAGGTTGACCTCCTTGGAGTCCGAGCTCAGGGCTGCCCAAGCAGCATTGCCCCTGGCTGCGTGGTAAGTGTCCGCATCGCTCACGCTTGCGTAACTCTCGGCAGTGGGGGAACCGGAGCCGGTTTCAACGAGCAAAGCCATAGCCGTTCTTTCTCAGTTGGCCGCGGTGTGCGCCTCGGCCGTCTTCCATTCGCCGGCCGTCAAGCCTCGGTCATTGAGGTAGATCGCCGTCATCTCCGCGTGCGCGTGTCCCAGCAGGGTTTGCACGACCTCGGGCCGCATGCCTTCGGCGATATAGGTGCGGGCGCTCAGGCTGCGCACCTCGCGGAGGGGATGGGAATTCAGGCGGCCAGCAGCGCGGCGGGCACCAGGCGCTCGGCATACAGCTCGCGGGCCAAGTGGCCCATCGTGCGATGCACGGCGCGCCCTGCGCGCACCTCCTCGCCAATGAGCTGGCAGAGGTACTGGTAGTTGGCCTTGGCGCTCTCGACGCCGACTCCGCCAGCATCCGTGACCTCGTGCACCATCCAGACCGACAGCAGGCCGTACTTCCGCGTCGCCTCCACAGCAGCCAGGATCTGCGCCTGGGTCATCGTGTGGAGTGACTGGCACTTCAGGGCCAGGATGTTGTTGCCGAGACCGATTTGCGGGAAGTCATGCCCGTTGTCGACACCTCGCGCGATCCTTAAGCCGCGCGACCGCATCGAGTCGTGCAGAGCTTGGGTGTTACGCCCTTGCACCCACGGGTGGAAGGTGGTGTCGAGTTTGTCACCGACGATGCCCGCGAGCGTGTTGCTGGCAGTGACAAAGGCGGCGGTGTATGTGGCCGCGTCTTGCGTGCCACCAGTCCCATCGGCGTGAGTAATGTTGTCCACGTTATGGCTGCTGATCTGGTGACCAGCAGCAGCAATCTCAGCGACCTGAGCGCTCGACAGGTACAGGGTCGGCGATGTCCCGAGCTGGCCAGTGTTGACTCCGAAGGTGGCCAGCAGGCCAGCAGCCGCCAGGGCCGGAAGGCAGTTTGAGATCCAGGTGACAGAGGCGTCGTCGTGAGTGATGGCATGGGTGGGCCGCCCGAGGCCCGGCACCACAACGTCGCGTACCCAGACGGTCGCTCCTCCTGCGCCGGGCGTGATGCGAAGCTTGGTATCGACCAGGCTGTCCGCGCCGTGCAGGAAGGTGTTGGACTGAACGGCGCGCAAAGGGCCAGCAACGGCGATCTGCTCGCCGTTGTAGCGATTCAGGTTGCTGGCGCTGATGTGGTGGTTGTGATGGACGAACCTGCCATAGCCCGACGTGCCTGCGTAGACGGACACCTGCGAGACAGCCGTGTAGTCCTCGACCCAGATACGCCAGGCCACATGGCCGTCGAACGCCGCGATGTTGGCGCCGCCGGTGAGCTGCACCTCGTGCCAGGTGTTGCCCGCGGGCATCACGACCTTGTACGCCGGCACACCGATACCCCAGGGACTGTTTGCCTCCAGGGTCACCGTCGCCGCGGTGCCACTGTTTGCAGCGGTGACGCCCGTGGTGTCGAGCATGCGCTTGAGGACACGGTTGCGCGCCTGCCCGGAGGCCGAGGCCAAATTCCCAGCCCATGACACCGGGGAGCCATCCGGGCCCACCAGCGCCGAGCCGGTGGCGTCGGAGAAGCGGGCGACCATTGCATCCGGGGACGCTCGAAGAGCGCTCTCCAACTCCAGCGAGATCAGTCCGGAAATGCACGTCACCCGGTACTGCAAATCCTCTGTGTACGGACCGTATCTGACAGACGCAGATACTGCGTCCTTGTCGATCAGCGTGCCTCCGATAAATCGCTCCACGAGCGCGGACCCGGACGACACAGTGACTTGCAGTTGCTGTCCTGCGCGCAGCGTGTTTGTCGCTCGCTCACCTTGTGCAATGGTGGTCATGATCTATTCTTGCTCCTGCGCCTTGCCGACCGGCACCACCTGGGCGCCTGCGCGCCCTTGGGAATCGGCATTGAAATCACCTCACTGCGGATCGGCGTCGGGCTTCGACTTGCCGACCTTGGCTTTGACCGGCGATTGCTGCGCGCGGTCGTCATACAGCTCGTGCACGCGCGGATCGAACGCATCGGCGTTGATCCACTTCCAGCCACGCGGGCCGTCGCGCTTGACGCGCACGACCGGGGTGCGGCACACGCCCTCATCGAACTTCATGTGATGCGCCTTTC
>JADLEZ010000023.1 GCA_020845855.1 Burkholderiales bacterium | reverse complement strand
CTGCACGTGTTCGTGCGCGACTGGCTGTCCGCCAACAACGTGTTGCTCCGAAGCCGCGACGGGCACGTGCTGATCGACTCCGGCTACGCCACGCACGCACCGTTCACGCTCGCCCTGCTGCGCTCCGAGCACGGCCTGCGCGGCGAGCCGCTCGCGCAACTCGTCAACACCCACGGTCACTCCGACCACGTCGGCGGCAACGCCGCGGTGCAAAGAGCGTATGGCTGCACCATCGCGTTTCCCGCAGGCGAGGCGCCGCTCATCGACGCCTGGGACGAAGAGGGGCTCTGGTTCGCGTACGCGGACCAGTACGCGGAGCGCTTCACGGTGGACGAGCGGCTCGAGGCCGGCGGCACGCGCGTGTGGGGTGGCCTCGAGTGGCGGATGCTGGCTGCCCCCGGCCACGACATGGGCGCCCTCGTCTTCTTCAATCCCGAGCACCGCATCCTGATCTCGGGCGACGCGCTGTGGCAAAACGGCTACGGACTCATCGTGCCGCCGGCGCTCGACCCGCGGGCGCTGCCGGCGACGCGCGCGACCCTGGATATGATCGCGGGCCTCGACGCGCGCGTGGTGATCCCCGGCCACGGCGAGGTGTTCACCGATGTCGCGGCGGCGCTGGAGCGCGCCTACCAGCGCACTGCCGCGTTCGAGGCCGACGAGACGCGGGTCGCGCGCCACGCGCTCAAGGTGCTGCTGGTGTTCACGCTCCTCCATCGCCGCCGCCTCGCGCTGTCGGAGCTCGCCGGCTACCTCGACCGCGTGGGGTTCTTTCGCGACGTCAACGCCGCCTGCCTGCGGATACCCGCGTCCGAGCTTGCGCAGGCGCTCACCGCCGACCTTACGCGCGCCGGCGCGGTCCGCATCGAGGATGGCTGCCTCGTGCCGGCGTAGTCGCTGCGAGGGTTCCTATACAATGCGCCGCGCGCGGACCGGAATACCCCGGCGCCGCGCGCTGTTTACGCCATATTCGGCCCCTCCTCACGATGCTCGACGATCCGTTTGTCCAGGCAGCCGTCCACGGCGGTATCGCCCCTTTCGTAGCGGCGCTGGTCGTGGGCGCGGCCCTCGGCCGGACGCGCCTCGCGTGGATCGCGATCGTCGCCGGCTACGCAACCATGATTGCGCTGGCAGTCGGCTTCGCGTTCGACCCGCTGACCGCGGCGCGCAAGATCGTGCTGCTGATCCTGCTCGCGGCGCTCGTCGGGCTCGTCTACGACGCGGTGGCGGCAAGCTCGCGCAACGGCGCGCTGGCGCTCGCCGGCGCCGCGGGCGCGGGCGCGGTGTGGGCGGTTTCGTCGGTGCTGGCGCAGAAGACGCCCGGGGCAATGTGGGGGGCGAGTGTGGGCATCGCGATCTTCGCGGCGCTGCTCGCGTGGCTGGTCCTGGAACTGCGCAGCGACGGCCTCCGTACGGGCGCCGCCGGCCTGGCCCTTGGCCTCGCCACCGGCGTCGGCGGGCTCATGTCGGCGTCGATCGGCTATTTTCTCGGCGGCGTCTCGATCGCGGCCGCCGCCGGGGCGATGCTGCTCGTCCACATCGCCTCCGCGCGCACGCGCGCACCCGGCGCGCTCGGCGGCCTCACCATCGCCGTCGCCTGCGCCCTGTTCGCGGCAGGAGCGCTCATGCTCGCGCAGCTTCCGTGGTACGCGCTGCCCGCCTTGCTGATCGTACCGCTGGCTGCGCGGCTGCCGGCGCCGGAACGGCTGCATCGCTTGGTGCGCGCCGCCCTGCTTTCGCTCTACACGCTCGTTGCCGCGAGCGTGCCCATCGGCGCCGCGTGGATCGCCACGCGGCTGTCGTCGTCCTGATCTTTTCCTCGGAGGATCACCGTGTCGAAACGCCTTGCCCTGCTTCTCGTACTCGCCTCTTCCGCGGCTGTGGCCGCCCCGGAAAGCTACACGATCGATCCGTATCACACTTTCCCGAACTTCACCGTCGACCATCAAGGTATCGCGACCCTGCACGGCCGCTTCGACAAGAGCAGCGGCAAGATCATGCTCGACAAGGCGGGCAAGAGCGCCTCGGTCGATCTCGTCATCGAGGCCGCCTCGATCACCACCGGCGACCACGACAGGGGATCGCGTCCGCGCACGCGCGACGAGCACCTGCGCTCGGCCGACTTCTTCAACGTCGCCGAGTTCCCGCGCATCACCTTCAAGTCCACCAACGTCGCGTTCGCGGGCGACAACCCGAGCAAGTTCGAAGGCAACCTCACCCTCCTCGGTGTCACCAAACCGGTCACGCTGGATGTCGTGCGCTTCAAGTGCAATCCCCCGGCGGGAGCGGGCAAGGAACGCTGCGGCGGCAACGCCACCGGCTCGATCAAGCGCAGCGACTTCGGGATGAAGTACGCCATTCCGGGCATCCAAGACGAGATCAAGCTCGACATCATGGTCGAGGCGTTGAAGGACTGACGCTGCGACGCCCGCAAATTACGTGTCCGCGGCCGCTAACGCCTCGGCTCCTTGTTCCAAGTTGCTGAGGCGAAGCGATTGCGTGTCGCCTCGCGGCACCGACTCGCGCTTGCTCGCCGCCCTTTCGGGCCTCGCCGCTCGCGGTGCCCGGGCTGACCGATTTGCACCCGGGGAATGCTAGCGAGGAAAGCTCGGGAGCGGCCCTTCGCTTTCCTCGTGGAAACGGCACGAGGGCGCGTCGATCACAGCGCGCTGTCGCGCGCGGATCGGTAACGCGCGCGTGCGAGCAGACTGCCTGCGGTATGCACGAAAGGTCTGCGCGCGCTTGATCACTTCGGAAGCTCGGCGACGAACGCCTGCACGCCGTTGAGCAGCATCTGCACCGCGACGGCGGTGAGCACGAGGCCCATCAGCCGCTCGAGCGCGACCACGGCGCGCTCGCCGAGCACCGCCTGCAGTCGCGGCGCTGCGACCAGCACGGCGGTGGTGACCGCCATCCCGATGCTGACCGCGAGCACCCACGTCCACAGGTGCGCCGGATCGCGCGACGCCATGAGCATCACCGTGGCCAGCGCCGACGGGCCGGCGATCGCCGGGATCGCGAGCGGCACCAGGAACGGCTCGTGGTCGCCGCCGCTGTCGCCGAACACGCCTTCACCCGTGGGAAACACCATGCGCAGCGCGATGAGGAGATCGACGCGGAGAAGAGGTCGGCGCTCATCGCGGGCGTCAGTGCAGCTTCACCCGCGGCTCCAGGCGCTCGCGCAGGAAGCGCCCGATCGTGTCGAACGCCACGCGCAGGACGCCGTGCAGCGAAACCTGGTGCATCTTGTACAGCGACGTGTACATGAGGCGGGCGATGAGGCCCTGGATCAGCAGGCTGCCGCCGACGAGCCGTCCCATCAGCGTGCCGACCGCCGACAGCTCCCCCAGCGATACGAGCGAGCCGAAATCGCGGAAGCGGAACTCGGGAAGGGGCTTGCCCGCGAGCCGCGCCTTGATCGACTTCGCGAGCAGTGTCGCCTGCTGGTGGGCCACCTGCGCCCGCGGCGGCAGTAGAACGACCCCCACGCTCGCTTCGCTCGCTGCCCCCCGAGGGGGCGCACCAGTCCCTCGGGGCGGCCCTTCGGGACTGGCCGCCGCGGGCTTGTGCCCGAGCCAAGGCACCGCCGCGCAGTCGCCGAATGCGTAGATGTTCGCGTCGAGCGTAGTGACGAGCGTGGGGCCGACCACGAGCTGGTTCGCCTTGTTCACTTCGAGGCCGTCCAGGTGCCGTTGCACTTCCGGCGCCATGATGCCGGCGGCCCATACCGAAAGGTCCGCGGCGTAGTAGTGGCCGCTCGCGGTCTGCACGCCGCCGGCGTCGATCGCGGTCACTCGCTCGTTTACGTGCACGTCGATGTCGAGCTTGGCGAGAAGCTGCGTTGCCGCGCCGGCCACGCGCTCGGACAGCGGCGGCAGGATGCGCGAGAACGCCTCCAGCAGCGTGATGCGAACGTCGCGCCAGGGATCGAGGTGGTCAAGGCCGTACGCCGCGTGCGCGCGTGTGGTCTGCCGGATCTCGGCGGCGAGCTCGACACCGGTCGCGCCGGCGCCGACGATCACGATGTTCACCTGCGGCCGGACACCCGCCTCGGCGCGGCCATCGGCGCGCACGCACGCGGCGAGCAGCCGGCGATGGAAGCGCTCGGCATCGGTGAGCGTGTCGAGCGAGACCGGATGTGTCGCGACTCCGGGCACGCCGAAGTCGTTGCCGACGCTGCCGAGGCACAGCACCAGCGTGTCGTAGGGGAGCGTGCGCGGCGGCAGCACTTCGTCGCCGTCGGGTCCGACCACGGCGGCAAGCGAGACTTCGCGCTTGCCGCGGTCGAGTCCGGCCAGCGCACCCTGCTTGAAGCGGAAGTGATGCCAGTAGGCGAGCGCCAGGTAATCGAGCGCGTGCGCGTCGGCGTCCATCCGGCCCGCCGCGACTTCATGCAGGAGCGGCTTCCACACGTGGGTCGCGTTGCGGTCGACCAGCGTGACCTGCACCTCGTTGCCGCCGCCGTAGCGGTCGCCCAGTTTCGTTGCGAGGGGCAGGCCGCCGGCGCCGCCGCCGACAATCACGATGCGATGCATCAGTCTCCCTTGGCCACGCCTTCCCGCCGCGGATCCGCGCCGCCCGCCCATCCCTTCGGCGTGCGCACGATCACCTGCGTGCCGCTGGTCATCGGGATCGTCACGACATCGGCGCCGAGGGCGCGCAGCTTGGGCGCAAGCTGCGCGACTTCGGTGTCGGCCTCGAGCTCGGTCGGCCCGTTGCGGCTGCCGAAGTTCGGCAGCGCGGCGGCGGCCTGCGGGTCGAGCCGCCAGTCGATGATCGCAAGCAGAGTCTTGCTGACATAGTTGATGATGCTGCTGCCGCCGGGTGAGCCCGCCACGATGGCCACACGCCCCGCGCGGTCGTACGCGATCGTCGGCGCCATCGACGAGCGCGGCCGCTTGCCGCCCTGCACGCGGTTCGCGACCGGCTTGCCGTTGTCCTCGGGCACGAACGAAAAATCGGTGAGCTCGTTGTTGAGCAGGAACCCGCCGCGGGTCATGAGGCGGCTGCCGAACTGGTCCTCGATGGTGGTGGTCATCGCCACCGCGTTGCCGTAACGATCGACGATGGAGATGTGCGACGTCGACGGCAGCTCCAGCGAGACGTCTTCGCCAAGCGCGACCTTGCGTGCTTCACGCATCGGCGGATTCCCGGGCTGGGCCCGGCGCATGCTCGCGTCGGTGCGGATCAGCGCCGAGCGCGCGCGCAGGTAGTCTTCGTCGAGCAGGCCGGCGGGTGGCGTGAAGAACGCCGGGTCGGCCATGAACACGCTGCGGTCGGCGAAGGCGAGCCGCCCCGCCTCGCTCATGAAGTGCACGCTCCAGAACGACGCCGGCCCCATCGCCGCGATGTCGTAAGGCTCGATCATGCCGAGGATCTGCAGTACCGAGAGGCCGCCCGACGACGGCAACGGGAAGCCGCACACACGATACGTGCGGTAGCCGCCGCACACCGGCTCGCGCACGGCCACCTTGTAGTGGGCGAGATCGGCAAGCGTCATGTCGCCGGGGTTGAACGGGTGCTTCGTGACCGTGTCGACGATGTCCTGCGCGATCGGCCCGGTGTAGAACCTGGCGGCGCCGCCATCGGCGATCGCGCGCAGCGTGCGCGCATAGTCGGGGTTGCGCAGGGTGGTCCCGACGGCGCGCGGGCGACCGTTGTCGTCGAGGAAGTACGCGCGCAGCCGCGGCTGCGTGAGGTACTTGTCGCGGCCGATCAGCTCGTGCAGGCGCGGGGAGATCGCGAAGCCGGATTCCGCGAGCGCGATCGCCGGCTCGAACAGGCGCTTCCACGGCAGCCGGCCATGCCGCTGGTGCACGGTTTCGAGCAGGCGCACCGTGCCGGGCACGCCCACCGACTTGCCGCCGATGACGGCGTCGTAGAAGTCGAGCGGCTTGCCGTTCTTGAGAAAGCGGTCAGGTGTCGCCGCGGCCGGCGCCGTCTCGCGGCCGTCGTAGGCGATGAGCTTGTGTGTCTTGCCGGCGTGCACCAGCATGAACGCGCCGCCGCCGATGCCCGAGGACTGCGGCTCGGTGAGACCGAGCACGAGCTGCACGGCGATCGCCGCGTCGACCGCGGTGCCGCCCGCGCGCAGGATGCGATAGCCCGCGTCGACCGCATACGGGTTCGCCGCCGCCACCATCCAGTGGCGCGCCGTGACGGGCGCCTTATGGCTCCATCCCGAAGGTGCTTCGGGGGCGTGCGGACGCTGCTGGGCGAGCGCGACCGGCGCCAGCGCGACGAGCGCGAGCAGTACGGTTCGGCGAATCATCGCCACCGGCGGCCGGCGGGCGACGCTCACCGCTCGCACGGATTCACCCAGCGAAGGCCGGTGAAACGCCCGAAGTCGGCATCGGTCGAGTACAGCACGTAGCCGCGTTCCATGGCGAGAACGGCAAGGTGCGCGTCGGTGGTCAGGTTTCCCGCGGCGCCGAGTCGTTCGAGCTCGACGCGCAAGCGCGCAAAATGCGAATCCGACGGCTGCGCGATGTGCACGTGGGGCAGCGCCAGCCAGGTGTGGATGCGCTCCATCACGTCCCGCACGGCGAGCGGCCGCACCACGATCCTGCGGTTGGTCGTGACGCGCACGAAGCCCAGCAGCGCAGCCCACGCCAGCCCCACGCCTTCGGGCCCGGCGAGGCAGGCGTCCCACCAGCGGCGGGCGATCGCGTGCACGCCCGAGTCCGAGTTATGCGCGTGAACGAGAACGTTGACGTCGGGCAGGATCATGCGTGCGCGCACCGGCCGCGGCAAAGGCCTCGGCCTCCAGCTCGTCCGCGAGCTGGCCGAGCTTGTCGAGGTCCACCCCCGGCCGGAAACCGAACGAGTGCGGGACGGTCTTGGTCGCGGCACCCCGCCGCGGCCGCGCGGCTTCGCCGAGCCCGGCGCGGATCGTGCGGTTGACCGCCTCCTTGAAGGGGATGCCCAACTCGCGCGCCCGCTGCTTCAGGAGCCCCGCGAGATCGTCGTCGATGGTCAGCGTCGTCCGCATGCAGGCATCGTAGATGCGCGAATCTTTGATGTCAAGGCATCAAGCGATCGGCTGGCCCTCGAACCCCGGACGCTCCTCCCTCGGGAGGCGGACAATGCCGTGCTGACAATGCCGATGAGCGGCGGCTGACGGCTTTCGGCAATCGCGTCGAAGTGGACATCGAGCGCGTGGCTGACTGGTTGGGGGAGCCGCGCTGAGCCGCAAGTCCGCAAGTCAGGCAGCGGTGACGCTGAACACCAAGCGTTTCCCGCACGCCTTGAGATACCGCCGAATTGTCGCAATGGAAGGCGAATGCTTTCCGGTCGCCAAGGATCGTTCTAGGCGCGCAACTGCGGGTGCAGGGGTTCCCATACGCTCCGCTACCTGAGCTTGCGTAAGACCAGCGCCGTGACGGGCCTTCAGCAGCGCGTCTAGGAGGACGCCTTCTTCGCGCTCGATCCGGGCTACTTCTGCTCGAACCTTCGGGCGACGCATCAGCTTCTTTACAACTTGATCATGTGTAAGCACGTCTGATCTCCTTCATCCTGTCTTCCGCCAGCTTTCGCTCGCGTGGGGGTGTTCGCTGCGTCTTCTTGACGAAGCAGTGCAGCATTACGATGCGCCTCCCCACGAGCGGGCAGAAGAACACTCTGGCGATACCCTCGGCCGCCTTCAAACGCAGGGCGAAGAGTCCGTCTCCGAACGCCTCCGTGTGTGGTTCTCCGAGGTTCGGGCCAAGCGCCACCATCCGGCGTGTGAGAATGATGTACCGAGCAGCAAGGCCGTCCGATAGCTCCCTGAGAATCTGATCCTGAACGGACTCGCTGTAATAGGTGATCGCATAGTCCATGAGGTGGGGATGGATGATAACAAATTTGTTATTCGATTACAACTGTAGCCGACTTGAATCTTCGAGCGAGTCGATGCCGGGCCGCAGGCTGAAATCCGGACCATCCCACACCATTCTCCGGGACATCCCACACACCGAGAGCACCATGGCAAGACGCCCAAATCTCGGGACTCTTCGTGCTCTGCCTGCCGACCCCGCGGCCGCAAACCCGAAATCCAAGACGACGACCGCGAGCAGTTTGCCGAGACCCCCGGTCATCCCGCTTTCCAGCAGGTCATCGGAGCCGCGCGTGGTGCCGGGTCTCGCACACGCGCGGGTTGCCGCGCGGCCGCGCTGGAGCGCTTTGCCCCATTGCGCCCAGCACGGGAACCGGAGCAGAATCACGAGCGCTGCCGCCGACTAACCACGAACGTTGCCAGGGGAGGCCGCGTGTCCGCCGCTCGCAAGGCCGTGCTGCACCCGGCTGTTGCCGTCACGCTCGCGCTCGCCGCGACCTGCGCGCACGCAGGTCTCGGCACCGCAGTCGAGTTCTACAACGGCAAGAACAACCACTACTTCCTCACCGCCAACCCGGCCGAGGCGGCGATGCTCGACGCCGGCACCACGGTCAAGGGCTGGAGTCGCACCGGCGGCCAGTTCACCGTGTTCACCGAGCCCGCCGAGGGCCTGGCTGCCGTCTGCCGCTTCTTCGGCACCCCGGGCAAGGGACCGGACTCGCACTTCTATACCGCCGATACTGCCGAGTGTGCCAAGGTGCGGACGCTGCCCGCGTGGACGTTCGAGGAGGTGGCGTTCTATATCCCGCTGCCGAGCAACGGCAACTGCGGCGGCAACTGGCCGGTGTACCGCAGCTACTACTCCGACCAGATCGCCGACGCCAATCACCGCTTCACGGTGGATCTCACCGCGCACGTGCGCATGGCGAAGCGGCGCGGCGACGTGCTGGAAGGGGTGGTGATGTGCGCGCCGGTGACCGAGGAGGAGCGCGAAGCGGATGTGGTGCGCTTCCTGGAGCAGGCGACGCTGGGGCCGACCGAGGCGCTGGTGGCGGAGGTGAAGGCGAAGGGGATCGAGCAGTGGCTCGACGAGCAGATCCCGATGAACGTCACGCGGTACACGCAGAAGCCCCATT
>JADLEZ010000022.1 GCA_020845855.1 Burkholderiales bacterium | reverse complement strand
TGTGGCGGTGCGATGCGCATCCTCGCCTTCGTCACCGAGGCGGCGACCGTGCGCGACATCCTCGCCCACCTCGGCGAGCCGATCGCGCCACCCCGGATCGCACCCGCCCGCGGCCCGCCACTGTGGGAGGCGGCCGATGCTGCGCGGAATTCGCCACCCGATCTGGCGCCCCAGCCCACCCCGGCCTACGAGTTCGATTGGCGCCTTACCTGGTAGCCAAGTCGTCAAGCGACGCCTGCCGACTCGGCACGCGAGCCGCTCGTGCCAGCCGCCGGGGCCCGCACGAAGTTCTTCCGCAAAGTGCCCGGATCAGCCTGCTGCCGCCGAAAACCAACGGTAGACCCGCACGATCGAACCCCCAATACTCGGGCTGGCGCAATTGAAATGCCTATCCCTTACAATGCAGTGCACGCTTGGCGGCGCGCCCGGATGTCGTCGGCGTGCTTCTTCGTGCGGGATGCTCTGGTGCCTGTACTTTCGCAAGAGTCGTACCTCCACAACATGAGCAGCGCCGATCCGGGGCGCGAACACGGGGACGAGAGACGATGCGGTCAGCCATTTTCCTGATCGCGTGGTGCTGCCTGGTCGGGCACGCGGCCAGCGCACCGCCTGCGTCGAACGTGCTGGTGGTGTTCTCCAACAGCCGCCTGCTGCCTGCGAACATCGATGTCGACCGCGGACTGCGCGAAGGCATCACGTCGTCCGATCGTCGTGTTGATTTGTTCGCCGAGTTCCTCGACGTGCCTGCGTTCTCGGGGGAATCGTACGAGACGCAGACGGCGGCCTACTTCAAGGAGAAATATGCCGCGCGACCGCCACGGGCGATCGTCGCCGTCGGCGTTCCGGCGTTGGACTTCCTGCTGCGTCGCCGTTCTATGATGTTCCCCGGCGTACCCATCGTGCACGTCGGCGTCGATCGAGCCAATCTCGAATCCCGGCCGCCGCTTCCCCCCGACGCGATCGGCATTCCGGTCGTGTACGACCTGACGGGTACCGCCGAGCTCGCGCTGCGCTTGCACCCGAATGCCGCGAAATTGGTGGTCGTCACCGGTACAGACCGCTTTGACCGGGACCGCGAGGCCGAGCTTCGCGCGGGCATGGCGGCGCTTCGACTGGACAAGCCTGTCGAGTATCTGGCAGGGCTGCCCAGTGCAGACGTAGCGGCACGCCTTGGCAAGCTGCAGCGCGACGACATCGTGCTCACGCCGGGCTACTTCGTCGACGGTGCCGGGCGCGAGTTCGTCCCTCGCGACTCCGTCGCCATGATGGCGGCTGTCTCGGGCGGACCGATCTATGTACCTTATGCCACGTTCCTTGGGACCGGCGCCGTAGGCGGGCGCATGCCTTCGTTCGTCGAAATGGGGCGCGAGTCGGGCGCAATCGTCAATCGGGTTCTCGACGGTGTCTCCGAGACTTCGTTGCAGATTCCCGCAAGCATCCCCGCGCCGGCGCAGCTCGATTGGCGCCAGGTACGCAGGTGGGGGATCCGCGAGGACGCGATTCCGCGCGATGCGATCGTTCATTTTCGGGAACCGACATTCTGGGAAACCTATCGCACGCAGGCGATCATCGCCGCGGCGGTCATAGCGCTCCAAGCCGGCTTGATCGCGGCCCTGCTCATCGAGCGAAGGCTGCGCCGGCGGACTGCCTTCGCGCTGGCGGAAAGCGAGCAACGCATCAGCCTCGCCGCCCATGCGGCCCGCTTGTCGATGTGGGTGTGGGATCTCGCACACGACCGGATCTGGGCGAATCCCAGGCTGCGGGAGCGCGCCGGTCTATCGCGGGAGATTCCGGTGAGCTTCGAGAAGATTCTCGAGACCGTCCATCCGGCGGACCGGGAGCGCTTCAATGCCGCCGTACGCGAGGCCGCCGCCAACGACACCGAGCTCAACGTGGAATACCGAGTGGTCCAACCAGGTGGCGAGGTGCGCTGGTTCGCGGCTCGCGGACACGCTGCAGATGGCGAACCGCATTGCCTCACCGGCGTGAAGATGGACATCACGCCACGCAAGGCGGCCGAGCTGCAGGCGGAAGCGGATCGCGCGGCTCTGACTCACATGTCGCGCGTCTCGACCATGGGACAGCTCTCAGCTGCCATTGCCCACCAGCTCAACCAACCGCTGGCGGCGATTCTCGGCAATGCCGAAACGGCTGCCAAGATGCTCTGCCGCGAGCCCATCGACACCGAGGAGCTGAAGGAGATCCTGGACGACATCGTCAGCGAAGACCACCGTGCCGCCGACGTCATTCGGCGCCTTGGGGCCCTTTACAGGCGCGGCGAGATGGAGATGTCCGAGCTCGACTTGAACGAGCTCGTGCACGAGACGCTCGACCTCGTCCGCGCCGATTTCATGATGCGCCAGGTCAGCACGTCGATCGAGCTCGCGCCTTCGCTGCCTCGAGTCGCCGCCGGTCGCATCCAGCTCCAGCAGGTGCTGCTGAATCTCATGCTCAATGCGGCCCACGCCATGAGCGAAGTCGACGCGGCTCGGTGTATGATCACCATCCGCACTTCGGTCGACGACGGCAAAGTCATGCTGTGCGTGCGCGATCGCGGCACCGGCATCGACCCCGCCCACCTCGACCGGGTATTCGATCCGTTCTGGAGCACGAAACCCGGCGGGATTGGCGTGGGGCTCGCCATCTGCCACGCGATCATTACGGCACATCGCGGAACGCTCACGGTGGCCAACAATCCCGACCGGGGCGCCTCGTTCTGCTTCACTTTGCCGGTGCAGCTTCAGGGCTGACGTTCAGTGACCGACATGCCGACTGTCTTCCTGGTCGATGATGATGCCAGCGTTCGCCGCTCGTTGTCACGCGTCCTGCGCGAAGCAGGATTCGACATCGAAACGTACGAATCTGCCGAGGCGTTCCTTGCTCAGCCGGGCGCCCCGTCCAGCGGCTGCCTAGTGCTGGACGTGACGATGCCGGGGCTCGACGGCCTCGCGCTTCAAAAACACATGGCCGAGGCGGGGAATGCGCTTCCCGTTGTGTTCCTCACCGGTCATGGCGACATTCCCATGTCGGTACGGGCCATGAAGGCGGGCGCGTCGGACTTCCTGACGAAGCCTGTGACGTCGCAGGCGCTGGTCGTCGCGGTACGCGCAGCACTTGCGCAGGACGCCGCGGCCCGGCAGGCGCGCACCGAGACCGCCGAATTGGCGCAACTCTATGAGTTGCTCACTCCGCGCGAGCGCGAAGTGCTCGCGGCGGTGACCTGCGGCAAGCTCAACAAGCAGATCGCCTTCGACCTCGGCGTCGTCGAGCAAACGGTAAAGTTCCATCGCGCCCGTATCATGGAGCGAATGCATGCCCGCACGGTAGCGGAGCTCATGCACATGGCAGCGAAGCTCGGCATCGCTTCGAGTGCCGCGGCTGCGCCGGTGCAGGGCCGCCCGGCGGGTTCGGCCGAACCTTCGCGCAAGGCGTAGCCGCCGTCCGCACCAGCGCCGTTGAACCAAAGACTAGTGTTCGTTCGCGACGCGAGGCAGTAACGTCGCGCGGTGGGCAATGCTGACCTGCTGATTGCCGTGGTGGACGACGAGTCCTCCGTTCGAACGATGCTTCGGCGGGCGTTGCGCGTGGCCGACTACGAGGTCGCCGCGTTCGCGAGCGGTGCGGAGTTTCTTGCGTCGCTGCCGGCGCGTCTTCCGCTGTGCGTGATCCTCGACCTTCACATGCCCGGTCTGTCCGGCTTCGACGTGGCGAGGCGCATGCGCGCCGCGAATCTCCGCGTTCCGGTCGTCTTCATCACGGCGAGCGACGACGCCGGGCTCGATCGATCGGCAGCAGCTGCAGGGGCTGTGTGCCTCTTGCGCAAGCCCTTCTCGAGCGAGTCGCTGCTCGCTGCGGTACGCGATGCGATCAGCGGGCATCCTTGCGAAGCTTAACCAAAGACCAGTTCACGAGCTGCGCCCCCAGCACCACAATCTCGTGCACGTAACCTCCATTTGTTGCCGAGCTGCAGCCGATCCAGTCGTGTCGCGTGACTACCCTTCCTGCACTGATGTGATGACCGGGAGCTATCCATGAAACCAAACCTGCTCGCAAGCGGAATGCTCGTTCTGCTGCTCGCGGCTTCCGGTGTCCACGCGCAGACGGCGCAGGGAACCGCATCTCAGACGGCGAACGCAGTCGATCCCGGCGCGATCCAGGCGCTGAAGGACATGGGCGCACAGTTGCAGTCCCTGAAGCGCTTTCGCGTGTCGACCGAGCTGACCGGCGAGCGGGTGCTGGCGGATGGCCAGAAGCTGCAGCATGAAGCCAGCGCGACCATGGACGTCGATCGCCCCAATCGAATTCGTGCCCGGATGTGGAGCGCCCGGACCGAGCGCGAGCTCTTCTACGACGGCAAGACGGTCACGTTGTGGACGCCCGCGCAAAAGTACTACTCGACCGTGGAGTTCTCCGGGAACCTGGCCGAACTCGTCGACAAGCTCGAAGACAGGTACGCCGTCGAGATCCCGCTGTCCGATTTGTTCCTGTGGGGCACTGCGAATGCGCCGCTCGACAAGATCGAGTCGGCGATGAACGCAGGTCAGGATTTCATCGACGAGGACCTGTGCGATCACTATGCGTTCAGGCAGGGCACGATCGACTGGCAGGTCTGGATCAGTGCCGGCGGCAAGCCGTTGCCGCGCAAACTCGTCATCACCAACCGTGCCGACGAAGCGCGTCCACAGTCGGTTTCCCTCATCGACTGGAACCTCAAGCCGGCGTTCGGCGATTCGACGTTCCGCTTCAAGCCGCCCGCGGGGGCCAAGGCTGTCGAAATCGTCCCGCGCAAGACCAAGTGAGGAGCGCGCACATGAAATCCTCGTTCAGGCAACTGCTTCGCGGTTCCCTCGTGGTCCTGGCGCTGGGCAGTTTTGGCCTGGCCCCCGTCGTCGATGCCGCCGGCCGTGGCGGAGGTGGAGGCGGTGCGCACCGAGGTGGAGGTGGTGGAGGCGGCGGCGGTGCGCAACGGGGCGGCGGTGGCGGGCAGCACGCGCAGGCCAACAACAACCGGGCCGATGCGCGTACGAACAACGTCCGCAACACCAGCGTCAACAATGTCAACCGCACCACCGATGTCAGGAACACCAACGTCAACGTCAATCGTAACGTCAATGTCGATGTCGACCGCCACGGGGGCTGTTGCGGATGGGACAACGACTATCACCCGGTGGCGACGGCGGCGGCCGTCACGGCAACGGTAGCCGTCACCTCCGCTGTGGTGGGTTCGATGGTTCGCACGGTGCCGGCAGGGTGCGTCCCGGTCAACTATGGCGGCGTGGTGTACCAGCAGTGCGGCAGCACCTGGTACCAGCCGCAGGCGGGCCAGTACGTCGTTATCAATCCGCCCTATTGAGGATCGGCCACAAGCATGGCAAGCCCCGCGATCGACGTGGATGGCCGCGTCTCCCTGACCGGGCGCGATGCGCCCGTGGCGGGCCTGACCGGGAACATGTCCTGGATCCCCGGCGGCACGTTCCTGATGGGATCGAACGACCATTACCCGGAGGAATCGCCCGCGCACAGGGTGACCGTGAACGGGTTCTGGATCGACCGTCACACGGTCACCAACGCGGATTTCCAGCGCTTCGTGGACGCCACTGGCTACGTCACGCTGGCGGAGCGTCCCGCGAATCCGGAGGACTATCCAGGCGCGAAGCCGGACATGCTCGTTCCATCGTCGGTGATGTTCGCCAAGGCGCCGCACCGCGTCGACCTGCGCGACCACTACAACTGGTGGGTCTACACCGCCGGCGCCGACTGGCGGCATCCGCGCGGACCCGGGAGCTCGCTCGAGGGACTATGGGATCACCCCGTCGTGCACGTCGCCTACCAGGATGCGGAGGCGTACGCGCAGTGGGCCGGCAAGGCGCTGCCGACGGAAGCCGAATGGGAGTTAGCCGCGCGTGGCGGGCTCGACGGCGCCGAGTACGCGTGGGGCGACGAGTTCGCGCCGGACGGCAAGCACATGGCCAACACCTGGCAGGGTGAGTTTCCATGGCAAAACCTCCTCGAGGATGGCCACGAATGGACCGCGCCGGTGGGCTCGTTTCCTCCCAATGGCTACAGTCTTTTCGACATGGCCGGCAACGTATGGGAGTGGACGACCGACTGGTACCAGGATCACGGCAAGATCAAGAAGGCGTGCTGCACGCTCGACAACCCGCGCGGCGGCGACGCGGCGTCGAGCACGGATCCGCGGATGCCCGACATCAGGATCCCACGCAAGGTGATGAAGGGCGGCTCGTACCTGTGCGCGCCCAACTATTGCCGTCGCTATCGCCCCGCCGCACGCATGCCGCAAGCGATAGATACATCGACATGCCACCTGGGCTTCCGCTGCGTGCGGCGCACCTGACCGCGGAAATGTACGGGCGCCTTCGAAGTTGGCAGACGCATGTCGACAGCTGCTCCCGCGCTGCAGCCCGCCGGTTGATTGCCCACGACTCCCGAGTCCCGCCCCCATCGGACCACGGCCAGCTCGAATCCGAAGAGAAGTCGGTCGAGCTTTCCGCACGGCGCACCGGGATGTCTTACAGCGTACGCGGATGAGCGCCGATCGCACGCTGACGTCGGCGATATGCACGTCGCTGTCGCTCATCGGCTTCGGCCTGGCAGCAATCTACAGAATGCTTTTTGGCGGCGGTCTGCTCGACTTGACCGGCGGAGTCGTGGTTCAACAGCGAGGAGCAAGCACATGGCAAAGACAAAAGGCAAGAAGACAAATTTCCTGATCCTTTGGGGCGACGATATCGGCCAGTCCAATCTATCGATCTACACCAGGGGCCTGATGGGCTACCGGACGCCGAACATCGACAGCATAGGCGAGCAAGGCATGCTGTTCACCGATTACTACGCCGAGCAGAGCTGCACGGCGGGCCGCGCTTCGTTCATTACCGGGCAATGCGGCCTGCGCACGGGGCTCACCAAGGTGGGCTTGCCGGGTGCCGACCTTGGAATGCGAGCCGAGGACCCGAACGTTCCCGAGCTGCTGAAGGGGCTCGGCTACGCAACGGGCCAGTTCGGCAAGAATCATTTCGGCGATCGTGACGAACACCTACCGACGATGCACGGTTTCGACGAGTTCTTCGGCAACCTGTACCACCTGAACGCGGAAGAGGAACCGGAGCTGCCCGACTACCCGAATGCCAAGGATTTCCCGAACTTCAGGAAGAAATACGGCCCGCGCGGCGTGTTGCACTGCTGGTCGGACGGCAAAGGGGGGCAGAAGATCGAGAACACCGGGCCGCTCACCAAGGAGCGCATGAAGACCTGCGATACAGAGTTCATCGCCGCGGCCAAGAAGTTCATCAAGAAGGCACACAAGGACGGCAAGCCTTTCTTTGTCTGGTTCAACACGACGCATATGCACTTCCGGACGCACATCGAGGACCGCATCCGCGGCCAGTCGGGGCGCTGGCAGTCCGAGTACCACGACTGCATGATCGAGCACGACAAGCACATCGGCGAAATGCTGGCGCTGCTGGAGGAACTCGACATCGTCGACGACACGATGGTCATGTACAGCACGGACAACGGGCCGCACATGAACTCGTGGCCGGATGCGGGCATGACACCGTTCCGCAACGAGAAGAACTCCAACTGGGAAGGCGCGTTCCGCGTGCCGTGCCTCGTGCGCTGGCCGGGCGTCATCGAGCCTGGCACCGTGTGCAACGAGATCGTCAGCCATCTCGACTGGCTGCCGACAATCGTCGATGCGGCCGGTGATCCCGACATCAAGGAGAAGCTTCTCAAAGGCCACAAGGCCAATGGAAAGAATTTCAAGGTGCACCTCGATGGCTTCAGCCTGATGCCATACCTCACGGGCAAGACCAAGAAGCCCGAACGCAAGGGGTTCTTCTATTTCACGGACGACGGCGACCTCGCCTGCCTGCGCTACGACAACTGGAAGGTCGTGTTCATGGAGCAGCGCGTGCGCGGCACGCTGCAGATCTGGGCCGAGCCGCTGGTGACGTTGCGGGTGCCGAAGATCTTCAACTTACGCACCGATCCGTACGAGCGTGCGGACGTGACCTCCAACACCTACTACGACTGGTTCCTGGACCACGTGTTCATCCTGGTGCCCGCGCAGGCGGGCGTTGCCGACTTCCTGAAGAGCTTCAAGGAGTACCCGCCGCGCCAGAAGGCTGCGAGTTTCGGCGTAGACCAGGTCATCGACAAGATGACGGAGGCTGCTGGAGGCGCGGGCCACTAGCACCGGGGGCCACGGCGGGCGGCGATCGCAGTTCGCCGCCCGGTTCCGCGGGCCTCGCTGTCAAGACACAGCGACAAATGCGAATCGAAGAGATGACAAGGGCCGGTTGCCGACGCAGTCGCCGCGGTCCTCACGCGCACCCTGGACGCTGAAAGCGTGGATACGAAGCACCTCATCCTGCTCGCGCTCCAGGTGGCCATTTTCGCCACGGTCTTCGGCTTCGGGCTCCAGGCGAAGCTCGACGATGTGGCCTATATCCTTCGCCGACCCGGCCTTCTGCTGCGATCGCTGCTGGCGATGTTCGTCGTCATGCCCATTTTGGTGGTGCTGCTGGTCAAGGCGTTCGAGTTCCGGATACCCGTCGAAGTCGTCCTGGTCGTACTGGCGATCTCGCCGATTCCGCCGCTGTTGCCCAAACGGGAAAGGAAGGCCGGCGGTGTGCCCTCTTATGGGCTGGGACTGATGCTGGTGTTGGGGGTGGCCGCGATCGTGTTGACGCCGCTGCTCGTCGAAGTCATGGCGCGCGTGTTCGACCGGCCGTTGACGATGAGCCCCGGCGTCATTGCGCGCATCGTGGTGGTGATGATCCTGGTTCCGCTCGCCGCCGGCATGATCGTTCGCGCGCTGCTTCCGCGCGTCGCGGCGTGGCTTCACAATCCGGTGCGCTGGGTGGCGACGGGATTGCTGGGGCTGGGCGTGCTGGCCATCCTTGCCGGTTCGTGGAGCGAGATCTGGGCGGCGACCGGCGGCGGCACAGTGATCGCGATCTTCGCGTTCATCGTCGTCGGCCTCGCTGTCGGCCATCTGCTCGGCGGACCCGTTCCCGAGCATGCCACGGTATTGGCGCTTTCGACCGCGTGCCGACATCCGGCGATCGCGCTTGCGGTCGCTTCGGCCAATTATCCCAACGAGCACTTCGGAGGCATCGTTCTCCTGTATCTGCTCGTGAGCCTCATCGCGGGCGTTCCCTACGTCAAGTGGCAGCGGCAACGCGCACTGCGCGCCACCGCCGCGTAAGCGAGGCGCCTGGCGACAAATGAAACCGATCCCGAGTGCGCCAAGTCTCTCGACGTCCGGCTACGTGGAAGGCAAGTTGGCGGCATTCTCGCCGGCGCTCAACGAGGCGCTGCTTCGAGGGTGGCGACGTCTTCATCTCGTCGAGCCTCTTCTCGTTCACGATGGCATCCACGTCCGCTGCCTGAACGTGATTCCGTTGCCGGCGGCACCTGCGCTGTCGTCGCTTCTTTCGGTGCCAAAGTGATCGACCGCAAGCGATCCGACACTCGCGTCGCGAAAGCGCCCGAGGAAGAGGCCGTGGACGAGAGCACGCAACTGTCGCGCAAGCGCACGTCGTTGTCCGTCGAGCGCAGCTTCCTGGCCTTCGAGCGCACGCTCATGGCGTGGCTGCGGACGTCACTGTCGATGATCAGCTTCGGATTCACGCTCGTGAAGTTCTTCGACTTCCTGGAGGACCAGCGGGGCTCCCCACTCGTCGGCGGGTTCGGCCGGACCTGGGCTACGACGTCGCTCGGGATGGCGATGATCGTCATCGGAACGGGAGCGCTGGTGGTAGCCATCATCCAGCACAAGCGCCGCGTCGACGCACTGCGTCGCGAAGGGCTCCTGCCGCAGTGGAACCTCGCACTCAACGTCGCCATGCTGGTGGCGGTGCTCGGCGTGTTCGCGCTTGGCTCGCTCCTGGTCGGAAGATGACACCCGTCATGGAGATTCCGCTTGCCTCGTTCGCAGCAGCGCTGATCTTCGCCGGTGCCTATCTCGTGGGCGGCAAGCTGGGCGCGTCGGGGGATCTCGAGCGGTTCTGGACGCGCAACAGCTACATCTCCGCAGCGGCCGGCATTTCGGTGGCCTACATATTTGTCGACGTATTGCCAGAGCTCGAGTTGCAGCGACAGGTCGTGGTCAAGGCGGCCGATGGTGCCGAGATCCTGTTTGCGGAACAGCGCATTTACATGCTCGCGCTGCTCTCGTTCGTGGTCGTCTACGGACTGGAGCACATGGTTCTCGTCACCCGCGAAAGCCGACGCGAGTCCGTGGCGGCGGGAGAGACCGATGCGGTGTACTGGATCCAGCTTGCGGGTTATGCGAGCTACAGCGCCCTGATCGGCTATCTCGTGGTCGAGCGCGGCGAGCGCGGCGTCCTGGCGCTCGGCGTCTACGCCTTTGCGATGGCCGTCCACTTTCTCATCGTCGACCACGCCCTCACCGAGGAGCACGGTCGCGCATACGCGCCGCAAGGCCGAAGGCTTTTGGCGGCGAGCGTGCTTGTGGGATGGTTTGTCGGGGTGGCGACGCCGCTTTCCGAGCCGGTGGTGGCACGTCTTTTCGCGGTACTGGCCGGCGGCGTCGTCCTCACCAGCCTGCGCGCGGAGCTGCCCGACGACCGGCAGGGACGGTTCTGGCCGTTTTGCTTCGGTGCCATCATTTTCGCCGTATTCCTCATTTTCGCCTGAACGGAAGAATCCGTGCGAGCGCTCCGCGATCACCAAAGCGTCACCCACGACAAGGCGAGAGGAACAACCTCGATCGCACTCTGGCCTGATACCGGGACCGGACCGCAGACCTCCACCAAGCCGAAGTGGTCGCGAAGAAACGTGCACGAAACAATGGAGCCGACATGATTCGCGCAGCGCGTCGGCTCGCGGCGCTGGCCCTCTGTGCGGGTGCCTGCTGCGCGGCCACGGCGCAGGTGGCCGATCGCACACCCCCTGTGAGAGAAAAGGCCGAGGTCATGATCGCGAACCGGCCGATCATCACCTTGTATGGTCCGATCGGCGGGCACAGTGCGAGCGATCGCGTCGAGCAGACAACCACGCGCATCTACCGTGTAATCGACGAAGAGGCGCGCCCGGTGGTGTCGATGCAGCCCGGCACGGACGGCACCGATGTCCTCATCGGCGGCAAGCGCGTCTATACCGTCACCCGCATCGACATCGATCCGCAATTCGGCGAGACCACCGACAATGTCGCGCGAGAGAGCGTTGCCCGTCTCACACAGGCCATCGGCGAGTACGACGAGCAGCACACCGTCCGCTTCCTCGCCATTGCGGCTTTGTGGACCGTGCTTGCCACCGCGATCTACCTGCTCGTCCTGCGTACGACGTTCGTCGTCGATCGGCGTATTGCCGCGCGGCTCGTCGCCTTTGCCGCCGCCCGAACCGAGAACGTGAAGTTGCGCGGCGCCAGTGTGCTCGATGCGAATACGGCGGCGGTGCTCACGCGACGCATCGTCCGCTTCGTGGCCTGGGGCATTGCCTTGGTTGCGACGTATGCCTGGCTCACGATCTCATTGACCCGCTTTCCCTACACGCGTCCATGGGGCGAGCGCATGGCGAGCGCGCTGCTCGCGCAGCTGGCGGGCATGGCGGGGGCGGTAGCGGACGCGATGCCAGGGGTTTTCGTCGTCGTCGTGATCTTCGTGATCGCGCGTGCCGTCGTGCGCTTGGCGGCCCTGTTCTTCAGGCGAGTAGAGGCTGGAAAGGCAGAAGTCGCCGGGCTCGACGCTCAAACTGTCGCTCCGACTCGGTGGCTGTTCAACGTCGCCGTGTACTTGTTCGCCCTTGCGATTGCCTTTCCATACTTTCCCGGTGCGAGCAGCGATGCCTTCAAGGGCCTGTCGGTGCTCGTCGGGTTGATGATCTCGATCGGCGGCTCCGGGCTCGCAGGTCAAGGACTTGCCGGACTGATCCTCATCTATTCGCGGGCGATTCGGGTCGGCGACTGCGTGAGGGTGGGCGACTTCGAAGGGGTGGTCAGCCGGGTCGCCGCGTTCACGACACGGCTGCGTACCCCCTCCGGTGACGAAGTCATGCTCTCCAACTCGCAGATCCTGCAAACCGCTACGCGCAACTTCTCTTGCACGAGGCATGCCGTCCGCTACGCTGTCGACACGGCTGTCACGATCGGCTATGCGACGCCGTGGCGGCAGGTCGTGGCGTTGCTCGAACTCGCGGCGCGAAGGACACCCGGAATTGCCTCGAGCCCGGCACCGTTTGTGCGACAGACGGCGCTATCGGACTTCTATGTGGAGTACCGGCTCGTGGCGTATGCGTCGCCGGAAACGGCCACCGATCGTGACGATACCCTCGATCGCCTGCATGAGAGCATTCTCGACGTGTTCAACGAGTACGGCGTGCAGATCACCTCGCCCAACTACGAGGCCGACCCTCCCGACCCGCAGATCGTTCCGCGTGAGCGTTGGTACGCGGCGCCCGCGACACCGGCCGACTCGCCAGATGCCAAGGTTGCGGGCGGTCCTCCGTAACTGGTTCAGGTTGGGGCATCGGCGTGCGCTGCCGTGAGCGCGAGCCCCACGGCCCGGGGGCTCCGCGTCTTGCTTGGATTGCCGAGCAAGACATGGCCGGCGCCAAGGCGGTCAGATCATGCAAGCGCCGACTTTCTACATGAACCGCAAACCGCTGATGAAGTAAGGGTTCGAGCAGTTTCGTGCCCAGGCGGAACAGGAGTCGCTGTCACGGTATCCTTGAACGATGGCCAATTGCTGCGATGACAAGAGTTGTACGCTTGACGAACTCCGCGACCGCCAGGTGGGCGCGCTCAAGATCGTGCTGGCGATCAATGCCCCGGTGGCCACCCAAAATCCCCCAGTGATGGCCACTTCAAAATCCCCCAGCTGAGCGCGTAGTCAGATGTAGCCGTTGCGGCCATCCGCGACGGTGGCGACGACAGGACATGATCGCCCCTTTGC
>JADLEZ010000021.1 GCA_020845855.1 Burkholderiales bacterium | reverse complement strand
GGTCTGACCCTACTTCTGCTCTTTCAGGCCGCGGTGCGGGTGCTGGCGTTGCGAGCGAACGCGATCAGCCGCGTGATCGCGCTGCGGGCCACATCGCGCGAGAAGTGGGCGCGGATGTTCTCGCGCCCGCCAGCGGCGAGCTTCTCCCATAGCGCTTCGTCGCGATACAGCCGCACGACGGCAGCGGCGTAGTCCTCGGGCGTGTCGGCGACGAGCACGTCGCGCTCGGGCTCGAGGAACATGCCCTCGACCGACGGCGTGGTCGCCACCACCGGCAGGCCGTAGCTCATGGCGAGGTTGATCTTGCCCTTGACGCCGGCGCCGTAGCGCAGCGGCGCGATCGACACCCGGCAACCGGTGAAGTACGGCGTCACGTCGGGCACGTAGCCGGTCACGATGAAGTCCTCGGCCGCGAGCGCGCGCACGTTGGCCGGCACTTTGCTGCCGACCACGTAGGTCTTCACACCGGGAAGCTGCGCGCGCACGAGCGGCAGGATCTCCTGCGCGTACCACAGCACGGCGTCGGTATTGGGCGGGTGCTGGAAGCCGCCGATGAACACGAGGCCCTCGCGCTCGGCGAACGGCTTGCCCGGCGGGAACAGCTCGTGGATCGTCGACAGCACGAGCACGCGCGCATCCGGTGCGATCTCCGCCAGCAGTTGCTGCTCGAAGGTCGACACCACCAGCGTCACGTCGGCCTTGCGGATGAGAGCCAGCTCCTCGTCGCGCTTGGCGCGGGCGGAGGCGCGGGCGAGCGCGTTGCCCTCGAGCTCGGCCTGGCGCTCGGTGCGCAGGAAGTGCAGGTCGACCGTGTCGAACACGACCAGCGCCTTGGGCGCGAACGCGCGCACCGCGTCGATGTGCTTGACCGCGATGTAATGGCGCGATATCACGATGATGTCGAACTCGGCGCCGCGCTTGTTCAGAATATCGGCGATCGAGCGCACGTACGGATGAAACAGCACTTCGACGCCGCGCTGCTGGAGCTGCGAAACGTAGGGCTGGCGATGCTCGAGGTTGTCGGCGACGAACGTCACCTTGCAGCGAAGCGAGGTCAGGATCTCGAGGATCGCGAGCATGCGCACCGAGCCCGCGTCGTGGTCCGGCGTGAGCATGCACGCGTCGATCACCAGCACGCGAAGCTTCGCCCAGCGGTCGCGTTCGAGGTTCGCCTCGATGCCGTTGCCGCGATGCGTGGCCAGCGCGGCCGACCACTTTTGGGCGAACGCGCCCTGGTTGATGACCTGGTGACGCTTGACGCCGCTGGTCTCGTCGGTGCCGGACGTCTGGCCTTCGAAATGCACGATGGTCGCTGCCGGCTGGTAGAACACCTTGCGGCCAGCCGCGCGCACGGCGAACGCAAGATCCGCGTCCTCGTAGTACGCAGGCGCGTAGCGGGCGTCGAAGCTGCCGGCCTCGCGGAAGAGGTCGGCAGGAATCGCGAGGCACGCGCCGGAGCAGTAATCGACCTCGCGCGCGTAGTTGTACTCGGGCCGGTCGGGGTCGTCGTTGCGGCCGAAGTTCCACGCCGAGCCGTCGCGCCACACGATGCCGCCGGCCTCCTGCAGCCGGCCGTCGGGATAGATGAGGCGTGCGCCGACGAGCCCCGCATCCGGGTGGTCGCGGAACACGCGCAGCAAAGCCGTAAGCCAGCCGGAGGTGACGATGGTGTCGTTGTTGAGGAACACGACGTACTCGCCGCGTGCGAACTCGGCGCCGCGGTTGCAGGTGCCGATGAAGCCCAGGTTCTGCGGGTTGCGCTCGAAGCGCACGCCCGATACCCCCGGCAGCGCGGCTTGCATCGGCTCGGGCGACGCGTCGTCGACGACGATCGCCTCGATGAGGTCGTGCGGCGTGTGCTCGTGCAGGCTCTTGAGGCAGGTGTAGGTGAGGAGCGCCTTGCCGTACACCGGGATCACGATCGACGCGAGCGGCGCGGTCGCCGGCGTGAAGGCGAGCGGCGCGGTTGCTTCCTCGACCGCGAACTGCGCCGCTGCGCCGGACTTGAAGCGCTCCTCGGGCACCACCTTGGCCTTTACCCTCTGCGCGAGCGCGGCGGGGCCCTCGTGGCGCAGGATGGACATCGCCATCGCGGACAGTTGCGGCAGGCGGCGCACACCCGACTTCCACGCGAACAGGCGCGCGCGCAGCACCTTGGCCTGTTGGCCCGCATTGCGGATCGGCGCCGTCATGCGCCATGCCTTCGACGTCTCGAGCTCGTCGATTCGCGCGCGCGCAGCGGCGAGCGAGCCCTCGAGGTGGACCGCATGCATCTGCATCTGCTCCGCCTGCATCTGGACCTGCCCGGCCTGGGCCTGCATCTCGGATACCTGCAGCTGCGCGGTGTGGAAGCGGCGTTGGGTGGCGAGGAGCTCCGCGGCGAGCTGCTCGCGGTCCCCCTTCGCCCGCTCGTGCACGTCGCGATAGTGGTCGAGCTGCTCCTGCACCGAATCGATCTCGTGCTTGAGCACGCCGCGCGCCCCGGTATGGCCGCACTCCACCCCGGCCACGAAGAGCTGCGGCAGGGACAACGGCGCCGCCTCGACCTCTTCGACCGTGAGATACAGATGCCGCTCGTCGAGCGCGGGCAGCGCGTCGGGCAGGGCACGCACGCGCGGTGCCACCGGAATCGGCGCCAGGTACAGCGTGCGGTAACGGGTGACGTCCATCAGCCGGCCACTTTCGACAAGGCGGCCGCGATGCCGCCCGCGCCGCGCAGCGACGCGCCAGCAGCCGCCAGCAGCGCTTCGTTCCATTTCGCGGGAGGCGCGTTCCACGGCACCGTCGTGCCGCGCGGGTTGCCGGCGAGGCGTTCGGGGAAGGCGCCGAGCGCCGAAGCGACGATCGGCAATCCCGACTGCAGCGCTACCGACAACGTGTACGCATACGTTTCCGGCACCTGCGCGGCGAACAGCAACACGTCCGGCTTCTCCGCTCCGATGAGCTGCGGCAGTTCGCTGTCGACGTACTGCCCGTAGATCGTGAGCGGCGCGTCGGGCGCCTGCACGATCGGCTCGGTGGTGGATCCCAGGACGCGGAACGCGAGCGGCAGGCTGCGCTCGCGCGCGTCGCGCGCGCAGGCGGCAACCACGTGCAGGCCTTTTTCCGGCGAAAGGTTGCCAAGGATGCCGACGCGCACGGCGCGCGGCAACGGCGCCGCCGGCCCCTCCGGATGCGGCCACACTTCGATCGCAAGCCCGGGAACGTAGCGGTGCATGCGGGTCGCCACGTCCTGCGACGGGGCGATCACGCGCTGGGCGCCGCGCAACAGCCTGGCGAACCCGGCACGCCAGGTCGTAATGTCGAGACCCCATTGGCCGGGCCGGCGCGCAAGGCAGGCGGCGCACCCGGCGGCGTCGGGCTCGCCGCAATAGCGCCCGTCCTCGGCCACGAGGTGATACTGCGGGCAGATCGGATGATAGTCGTGCAGCGTGTAGTCGTAAGGCACGCCCACCACATCCGGCAGCTCGAGGATCGAGCGCGGCTGCAGGTGGATGTGGTGGAAGTGCAGGCGCTCCACGCCGAGCGTGCGCAGCGTCTCCGCCAGCAGCGCGAGGTCGCCGGGCAACGCGAAGTAGAGCGCAAAGGCCTCGCCGGGCTTCTGCCACGAAAGCTTGACGGTGTCCCCCGCCGCCGGCTCGAGGAAGAGCACCTCGCAGCGGTCTTCGGTAAGACTGGCGAGATCGTTCATGTAGCGGCGAATGCCGCCGCCCCACGGGTGCGACACGAACACGATGAGGCGCTTGCCGCTCGTCGCGAGGCGCAGCAGATCGACGCGTCGCGCGTACGATCGGCCGAGGTCGCGCTCGACGATCTCCTTGCGCTGCTGCTGATAGCCGGGGTAGAGCTTGGCCAGCGCTGCGTCGGCGCGCGCCGCGAGTCCGTCCGCGTCGCGCGCGCCGAAAGCGGCGTGACCCTCGTGCGCGATGAACACGTCGCCTGCCAGCAGGTGACGGAACCCGGCGCTGCCGGCGCGCAGGCAGAAATCGACTTCCACGCCGTAGTCGCCGCCGAGCGGATTGGCGTCGAATGCGCCGACGGTGCGCAGGCAATCGCGGCGGACGTACAGGCACGGGCCGTCGACGAACGCAAGGGTGGTCGACAAGCCCGCATTCGCGCGCGCGAACAGGGCATCGAGCGACGCGAGCGTGTGGCCTGCGGGCAACGGGTTGGCGCTGCGGGCCAGCGGATAGGCCGCGGCGCCGACGTTGTTGGTGAACGTCGCCACGATGCCGACGTCACGCGCCGCGGCGTGCGCGGCAAGGCGATCGAGCCAATCGTTGGCGACCTCCGCGTCGGCGTGCAGCAGCACGACGTCGCGGTCGCGGTGCAGGTCGAAGCCGCGGTTGACCGCGGCGGCGAAGCCTTGGCGCACCGGCTGCAGGACGACGGTGGCGCGTCCGGAGGCCGCGAGCTCGCGCAGATAACGGGTGACATCGGGATCGGTGCTGCCGTCGTCGACCACGACGAGCTTGTACGGCGTCTTGCACTTGGCCGCGTGCACGCTGTCGAGGCAGCGCTTGAGCGTGTCGAGCTGGCCGTGGAAAGGGATGATAACGTCGACTGTCATCGCTCGGCCTCCGCGCTCATCGCTCGGCCTCCGCTTCCGTCGGCGTGTCGCTTCCGGCCAGTTGTCGGCCTCCGGCGAATCGCGCGGCGACGCGCCCTACGGGCCTTGGCTCGCTACGCTCGCCCGCCGCGCTCATCGCCTCTCC
>JADLEZ010000020.1 GCA_020845855.1 Burkholderiales bacterium | reverse complement strand
TGGCGTTCGTCTTGGGATGGGTCTTCGCGCTCTTCAACTCGGCCACGAGCTTGTCGGCGGCGCCCGCCTGTCCCTTGTACTTCGCGGCGATGTCGTTGTACGACGGGCCGACCTTCTCGCGGTCCTGCGCGTGGCACTTGGTGCAGCGCTTCGACTTCTCGAGCTCGGCGGCCGATTGCGCGAGCACCGGACCCGCCGCGAGCACGGCAGTCAGCGCGGACAGCAGGAGCATCGATTTCATCTTGGCGTCTTCCTCGTTTCGGCGGTTGGATCGGACGACGAGCGCGGCGGGTACGCCGGGGCCGCGCAACGCCAGCGTGGGCGAGCGCCATGATAGCGTGCGCGAGGCCCCGCGCGCTGCCCGGCTTCGTCGCCCGGAGCACGGCGCCGCCCTTTGCGATACTGCGTCCATGCACGTGCACCGGAGCCTCCTCGTCCTCCATCCGGCCGAGCGCATGTTCGACCTGATCGAGGGCGCCGAGCACTATCCCGCGTTCCTGCCGTGGTGCGCGGCCGCGACGATCCTCGAGCGCAACGACGCGCTGGTCGCCGCACGCCTCACCATCGCCGTGCGCGGTTTCCGCTTCACGCTCGCCACGCGCAATCGCAAGGAGCGCCCGCGCTTCATGGGCCTCGGGCTCGACGACGGTCCGTTTCGTGCGTTCGACGGCGAATGGCGCCTGAGCCCGCTCGGCAGCGACGGCTGCAAGGTCGAGTTCTCGCTTCGCTGGGACTTCGACAGCGCCGCGCTGAGCGCCGTCGCATCGCCGGTGTTCGAGCGCGCCGCCAACCGGCTCGTCGATGCGTTCGTCGCGCGCGCCGATGTCCTGGGCGAGCGCATACCGCGGCTCTACGATGTCGTGCCGGCGACCGATGGGCGCGAGGAGCGAAAGGCTTGAACCGCAGAGCGCGGGAAGAACACCGACCGTATCAGCGCGCGACCCCGCGTCCCCGCCCGATCCGCGACGCGAGCAGCAGGCCCGCCACGCAGCACGCGCCGGTCACCGTCCACGTCCAGTGCCATGCGCCGGTGATGCTCGCCACCCATGCAACGAGCGGCGGCCCGGCGAACTGTCCGATCGCCGACCACTGCTGCATCCAGCCGATCGTCGTCGACACCGTCCCTTCGCTCGGCGCGACGTTGACCGCGACCGAGAACAACGCGCCGGGGATCAGGCCACCGAAAGCCGAGAATACGAGCACGCCCGCATAGCGCAAGAGCGGAGCATCCGCCGTTGCCGCGCCGAACGCGACGAACGTGCCGAGCGCCATCGCGACAAAGCCCGCGTACAGCGCGTGCCTCGGCCGCAGCCCGCGCTGCAGCAGTTGACCGGACGCGATGTTGCCGACCGCGTTCGCGGCGGAGGCGAGCGCGGTCAGCGCCCCGCCCACCTGTCCCGAGAAGCCCGCCTGCGCATAGATTGCCGGCAGGAAGCCGATCACGGCGAGCCATTGGCTCGAGTACGTCGCGAACGTGAGCGCAACGAGCCACGGGCCGCGGCTCGACAACGTCGATCGCATGCGTTGCCACCAGCGTTCGCCGGTGCCGGCGCGCACGGGAACGCTCGTGCGCAAGGATGCGCGCCGCTCGCGCTCCGAGGGAACGGCGGCGGCCAGCCACGACGCCATCAGGACGGACAGCGCCGCGAGCAGCCACCACCATCCGCGCCAGCCGATGGCCGCCATCGCCCACGGACCGAACAGGAGCGCGAGCGCAGTGCCCGCCGGCATGAAGCAGCCCCAAAGGCCGAGCTTCACGCGCAGGCGTTCCGCGGGCACGAGCTCGCGAATCAGGCTCGGTCCGGGGAGCGCCACGAGCAGGAAGCCGAATCCCTCGATTCCGCGCAGCCACAGGAGATCGACGGCGCCGCGCGCGAAGCCGCCGAGCGCGCTTGCGACGGCGAGTATCGAAAGGCCCGCGATCGCGCTGCGCCGAAGGCCGATGCCGTCGGTCGCGACGCCGATGAAAAGCCCGAGCGCCATGCCGGCGAACTGCACCAGCGAAACGAGGAAGCCCGCTTCCACCAGCGTTATGCCGAGTGCGTCGCGAAGCACCGGCACCGCGGGCGGCAGCTTGCCGACGTGCACCGCGGCCATCACGCCCGCCCACAGCACGACGATGTCCGCGGGCACGGCGACGACGCGCGTCGCGCGCGATGCCGCGCGGCTGCTCCGCGAGGGAATCATGCTCGATCCCTTGCCGCAGGATGCAGCGGCGTTCGCAGGAGCTCGTTCGCGCGGCCGAACATCGTCGCCGCGCGCCGGCTTGCGCGCCGCTTCGGAAGCCCTTCCGCTTTCCATCCGTCCGACCTCATTGCCTTTCGCACCGCTGCGAGTCCTGGACCCACAGCATACTGCCCGTCCATCCGCCGAGTGCATGCGGAATGCCGACGCCTTTTCGGCCGGCTCGTGTTTCCTTGATCCGCGGGGCATGCCTCGCGCTCGCCTCGGGCGGTACCATGGTGTATGCGATGCGGCCGCGAGGGCCGATCGGTCGCGACCCGAAGCCCGACCAACGCCATGAGCAAAGCCATCGAGATCATTCGCGCGGAGCACCGTGCGCTCGCCGCCGTGCTGAGCGCGCTGCAGTCGTATGTCGACGGCCTCGTCGACGGCACCTACGAGACCGACTTCGAGCTCCTGGGCGCGATGATCCAGTACATCACCGAGCTCCCCGACCGCGTGCATCACCCCAAGGAGGACGACTACCTGTTCGCGGCGCTGCGCCAGCGAAGCCCGGAAGCGGAAGCGATCATCGACGAGCTGCAGGACGAGCACCGCCTCGGCTACGGAAAGTGGGAGGCGCTGAACCAGGCGCTCGTCCACTACCGCGGCGCCGGCCCGTCGGGCCTCGGCGCGTTCCAGCAGGCGGTCAAGGCGTACTTCGAGTTCGAATGGCAGCACATCTCGAAGGAGGAGACGCGCATCGTGCCTCTTGCGCGCACGGCACTCCTGCCGGAAGACTGGGCACGGATCGACGCCGCGTTCTCGAGCAACGACAATCCGTGGGAAGGCGAAGCCGGCAAGTACCGGCAGCTCTTCACGCGCATCGTCAACCTCGCGCCGCCACCGATCGGCGTCGGCCAAGGCGGACGCGCATGAAGCGCGATGCCTCGCGTCCTCACTCGCCGCCACCCGTCATGACGAACAGCACGCTCGGAACCGTCGCAGACCTCCCGCCCGATTACTACGAAGGCCTCGTAAGCCGCAACCTGCTGCCGCTGTGGCCGTCGCTTCGCGCCGTGCTGCCGTACGGCAAGCCTTCGCGCCGCACGCGCCCGGTGCTCTGGCGCTACGCCGACGTGCGCCCGAACCTCCTGCGGGCCGGCGAGCTGACGCCCATCGAGAAGGCCGAGCGCCGCGTGCTCGTGTTGTGCAATCCCGGCCTCGGCCTCGAGAACATGCAGGCCACGCCTTCGATCTACATCGGGCTGCAGCTCATCCTTCCCGGCGAGTCGGCGCCGAGCCACCGTCATACGCCGATGGCCGTGCGCTTCGTGATCGAGGGCCGCGGCGGCTA
>JADLEZ010000019.1 GCA_020845855.1 Burkholderiales bacterium | reverse complement strand
GCGGTGTCGCGCCTGCGCGACTCGCAGCTGGGCGACGAGCACGTCGCCGACATCGCGCATTACATCAAGCACGGCGTACTGTGGGAGGCGTTCCGCAGCGAGACGCCCGCGGTGGTGCTGATCGACGAGATCGACAAGGCGGACATCGAATTTCCCAACGACCTCCTGCGCGAGCTCGACCGCATGGAGTTCTACGTCTACGAGACGCACGAGACGATTCACGCGCGGCACCGCCCGCTGGTGGTGATCACGTCCAACAACGAGAAGGAGCTCCCCGACGCGTTCCTGCGCCGCTGCTTCTTCCACTACATCCGCTTCCCGGACCGCGACACCATGGAGCGGATCGTCGACGTGCATTACCCGGGCCTCAAGAAGGCGCTCCTTGCCGAGGCGCTCGAGGTCTTCTTCAACCTGCGCGAAGTGCCGGGGCTCAAGAAGAAGCCGTCGACCTCCGAGCTTCTCGATTGGTTGAAGCTCCTGCTCGCCGAGGACATCGCGCCCGAAGCGCTTCGCAGCCAGGACAAGAAGATGTTCATCCCGCCGCTGCATGGGGCGCTGCTCAAGAACGAGCAGGACGTGCACCTGTTCGAGCGGGTGGTGTTCATGTCCCGGGCAGGCAGGTGATGGGCCCCCACGCTCGCTGCGCTCGCTGCCCCCAGAGGGGGCGCAGTCAGTCCCTCGGGGCGGCCCTTCGGGACTGACGATGTCCCGCTTCATCGAGCCGGTCACGCTGCGCGGCGAGCATGCCACGCTCGAGCCGCTCGCGCGCGAGCACGCGCCGGCGCTCGCGCTGGCCGTTCGCGACGGCGAGATCCACCGGCTGTGGTACACCGGTGTCGCCGCACCCGAGCGGATGGAAGAGTACGTGGCAACCGCGCTCGACTGGCGCGAGAGGCTAGGCGCGATGCCGTTCGTGGTGCGCCAGAACGCCACCGGCGACATCGTCGGCTGCACTCGGTACTTCGCGGTCGACGCGGTCAACCGGCGTCTCGAGATCGGCCACACGTGGTACGCGAAGCGCGTGCAGCGCACGCCGGTCAACACCGAGTGCAAGCTCCTGCTCCTCACCCACGCCTTCGAGACGCTGCGCTGCATCGCGGTCGAGTTTCGCACCCACTGGTTCAACCACGCCTCGCGCACGGCGATCGCGCGCCTCGGCGCCAAGCAGGACGGGGTGCTGCGCAACCACCAGTTGGGCGTCGACGGCGCCAAGCGCGATACGGTGGTGTTCTCGGTCATCGACGGCGAGTGGCCGGCGGTGCGCCAGCACCTCAAGTTCCAGCTCGACAAGCCGCGTTAGACAATATGGTCGCGTTGTAGAAGCGAGGCGGCCGGCGTCCGGCAGCATGATGCAAGAACGCGATCGAAGGCGTGGGTGCGCGCACAGCGGGCGTTGTTGCGTGCTGTTTCCGGCGGTCGTCCGACGGGCCGCCCCTAGGACGACCGCCTGGAATCAACCTCGATGCAAAAGGCGCAACGCCGCTCCTTGGTCATCCGGTGGCCGCTCGGACGCCTCTTGCATCGACTTGCTCATCCGCCGGGTACAGCCCGCGCCCGCGCGCGAACACGCGCGACAGCCCCAGTAGCGCATCGAGGCTCGGCGTCGGCACGCCGACGTGCTGCGCGATCTCGCGCACGACCGTCAGCAGGGCGTCGATCTCGAGCGGCTTCCCCGCTTCCACGTCCTGGAGCATCGACGTCTTGATCGCTCCGAGCTTGCGCGTGATCGCATTGCGGTCCTCGACCGTCTGCTCGATCGGACAGCCGATGGCGTGGCCGGTGCGCTTCGCCTCCTCCATCACCGCCTTGCAGAAGTCGCTCGCCAGCGGATCGGCGAGGATACGGTCGAGGGTGGCGCCGGTCAGCGCCGACGCCGGGTTCATGGTCATGTTGCCCCACAGCTTGTACCAGACGTCCTGCTGGATGCGCTCGGACACTTGGCACTCGAAACCCGCCGCGGCGAGGTGGCTGACGAGCTGCTCCACCCGCCGCGAGAATCCTCCCGCCGGCTCGCCGACGATGAGGCGCTGGTCCTTGACGTGCTGGACCACGCCCGGCGCGACATTCAGGCACGACGCGTGCACGACGCAGCCGACCACATGGCGGATCGGAATCGCCGCCGCGACCGCGCCCGTGGGATCGAGCGTCTTCAGCGCAAGGCCCGCGCACGGCCCCGGCATGCCGTCGAAGAACCACCACGGCACGCCGTTCATCGCCGTCAGCACGATGGTGTCGGCACCGAGCAGGGGTCCGATGCCGGCTGCCACCGCGCGCATGGCGGGCTCCTTGACCGCCACGACCACGAGATCCTGCACGCCCAGCGCGTGCGCGTCGTCGGCGGCGGCGACCGGCACCACGGTCTCGGTGCCGCCCATGCGCAAGCGCATGCCCTGGTTGCGCAGGGCCGCGAGCGTGGCGCCGCGCGCGACCGCGCCGATGGCGTGCCCCTGCGCACCCAGCCGCGTGCCGATGAAGCCGCCGATCGCGCCCGCGCCGTAGATGCACGCTTTCATGCGGGTAATATAGCGCAGCGATGCTGACCGGCTTCTTCCTGCACCTCAAATCCTACCGGCTCCCCGTGTCCACACGGGAGCTCCTGACGCTCCTCGAAGCGCTGGAGGCGCGCGTCGTGTCGCTGTCGATCGACGACTTCTACACGCTGTCGCGGGCGTGCTTCGTCAAGGACGAGCAGCACTTCGACCGTTTCGACCTCGCGTTCGGCACTTACTTCAAGGGCATCGACGCGATCTTCGACATCCGCGCCGGGATTCCCGAGGAGTGGCTGCGCAAGGAGCTCGAGCGCTACCTCACGGACGAGGACAAGAAGCTGGTCGAGGCGATGGGCGGCTACGACAAGCTCATGGAGACCTTGAAGCAGCGCCTCGCCGAGCAGCGCGCGCGCCACCAAGGCGGCAGCAAGTGGATCGGCACGGCGGGCACGAGCCCGTTCGGTGCGTACGGCTACAACCCGGAAGGCGTGCGCATCGGCCAGGAGAGCGGCCGCTCGAAGAGTGCCGTCAAGGTGTGGGACGAGCGCACGTTCCGCAACCTAGACGGCGACGTCGAGCTCAATACCCGCAACATCAAGGTGGCGCTGCGCCGACTGCGGCGCTTCGCCCGCGAGGGCGTGCCGGAGGAGCTCGACCTGCCGGGCACCATCGAGGGCACCGCGCGCAACGCCGGTTGGCTCGACCTCAAGATGCAGCCCGAGCGGCGCAACCGGGTCAAGGTGCTCCTCTTCCTCGACGTCGGCGGCTCGATGGATCCGCACGTGCGCGTGTGCGAGGAGCTCTTCTCGGCGGCGAAGGCGGAGTTCCGCCACCTCGAGTACTTCTACTTCCACAACTGCGTGTACGACTACGTGTGGCGCGACAACGCGCGCCGCCGCAACGAGCGCTTCGGTACGCTCGACCTCATCCATACCTACGGGCCGGACTGGAAGGCGATCTTCGTCGGCGACGCCGCGATGAGTCCCTACGAGCTCACGCAGGCGGGCGGCAGCGTCGAATACGTGAACGACGAGCCCGGCATCGCGTGGCTCACGCGCATCTTCGAGCACTTCCGGCGCGTGGTGTGGTGGAACCCCGAGCCGGAGCGCTCGTGGGAGTACACCCGCTCGACGCAACTCGTGCTCTCCCG
>JADLEZ010000018.1 GCA_020845855.1 Burkholderiales bacterium | reverse complement strand
GCGCAAGGGTTCGTCGAGCTGCCGGCGCTGGCCGTGGGCGCGGTGGCCATCGGCGTGATCTCCGGCGCCTACCAGGCCGAGGTGTACCGCGCGGCCTATCTCGCCATTCCAAGAGGCGAGATCGAAGCGGCGCGGGCGATCGGCATGCGCCCTGCGCTGCTGTTCCGGCGCATTGTCGTGCCGCAATCGTTGCGCCTGGCGATCCCCGGCCTCGGCAACTGCTGGCAGCTCGTATTGAAGGAATCGGCGCTGATCTCGGTGATCGGCCTGGTCGAGCTCTTGCGGCAGGCGCAGATCGGCGCGGGCTCGACGCTGCAGCCGTTCTACTTCTACACCACCGCGGCGGCGATCTATCTGATCGTGACCGGCATCTCGACGTCGGGCTTCGATTGGGCGGAAATGCGAGCCCGGGTCGGCGTGCGCAAGGCATGAGCATCCTTAGGACCGCTCGGACGCCTTTTGCATCGACCTGATCCATGGACCTGGCCTTCATGCTCGACACCACCCGGCAATTACTGGGTGGCGTGCCCATGCTGCTCGAGCTCGCCGTCTGGTCCGTCGCCGCCGGCGTGCTGGTCGCCATCCTGATTGCGTCGATGCGCGAATCCGAGCATCTCATGCTGAACTGGATTGCCCGCGCCTACGTCGTCGTGTTTCGCGGCACGCCGCTGCTGGTGCTGCTGTTCCTGATCTACTACGGGCTGGGCCAGTTCGCCTTCGTGCGCGGAAGCTTCCTGTGGCCCCTGCTGCGGGAGCCCTACTGGTGCGCGCTGCTGGCGTTCATCCTCAATAGCTCCGCCAGCGGCTCGGAGATCGTCCGCGGCAGCCTGCAGGCGGTTCCGTTCGGCGCGATCGAGGCAGCGCGCGCCTGCGGCATGTCCAGGTTCCTGCTGTTGCGCCGGATCGTCTTTCCGATCGCCCTTCGCTTCGCGCTGCCGACCTATTCGAGCGAGACCATCCTGATGGTGAAGGCCACGTCGCTCGCATCGATCGTCACGCTGATGGAAGTGACGGGCATCGCGAGCAAGCTGATTTCGACGACTTACCGGGTGATGGAGATTTTCATCTGCGCCGGCGCCATTTACCTGGTCATCGTATTCCTCGTAACCCGGGCGTTCATTGCGCTCGAGTTCTGGCTGTCGCCTCACCTGCGGGATGCCGCTCCGCAGCGGGAGCCCAAGCGCTTGGCGGCCACCTTGCCATGAATCCAGGCGCGAACGCAGTTCTTGCAACGAGCGCGGATCGGTCGCGCAACGTGATCGAGATCGTCGACCTGCACAAGCGCTTCGGGGCGCTGGAAGTGCTGAAGGGCGTGTCGCTGACGGCCTGCCAGGGCGACGTGATCGCCATTCTCGGCTCGTCGGGATCCGGCAAGAGCACGTTGTTGCGTTGCATCAACATGCTGGAGACGCCGGACTCCGGAAGCGTCACCATCGACGGCGAGACCATTTCGCTCGCGCGTGCGCGCAACGGCAAGATGGCGCCGCGGGACTCGCGGCAGGTCGACCGGATCCGGGGGAGCCTCGGCATGGTGTTCCAGAGCTTCAACCTCTGGGGGCATCTGACCATTCTGCAGAACGTGATGGAGGGGCCGATTCACGTTCAAGGGAAGCCCCGGGCGGAGGTGGTCGCCGAAGCCGAAGCCTGGCTCGACAAGGTCGGGCTCGGCGACAAGCGCCACCAGTATCCGGCGCACCTGTCCGGCGGCCAGCAACAACGCGCGGCCATTGCGCGGGCGCTGGCCATGCAGCCGAAAGTCATGCTGTTCGACGAGCCGACATCTGCCCTCGATCCCGAGCTCGTCGGGGAAGTGCTGCGGGTGATTCGGGCGTTGGCGCAGGAGGGTCGCACCATGCTGGTCGTAACCCACGAGATCGCCTTCGCGCGCGAGGTCTCCAACCGGGTGATCTTCCTCGACGCCGGCGCGATCGGGGAGGACGGCGCGCCGGCCGAGGTCTTTCACAAGCCGAAGTCTGGGCGTTTCCAGTCGTTTCTCGCCGGCCACCTGAACGCTGGCGGGACAAGCTAGCCGCCATGCCCGATTCGTTCACCGTCCGCCCCATCGCCCGGGACGACCTCGCCCAATGGGAGGCGTTATGGGGAGGCTACAACAGCTTCTACCATCGCACGCTGGCGGCGGAGATCACGCACATGACCTGGTCGCGCTTCTTCGATGCGTACGAGCCGGTCCATGCCTTGGTCGCGCAAAGCGACGATCGGCTCGTGGGCCTGGTCCACTACCTGTTTCATCGCAGCACCATCACGATCGGTCCGACCTGCTACCTGCAGGATCTGTTCACGGCCGAGCACGCGCGGGGACGGGGGGTGGGCCGGGCGCTCATCGAAGCGGTCTACGCGCGCGCCAAGGAGGCCGGGGCGTCGCGGGTATATTGGCTGACCCGCGACAGCAACCTCACCTCCATAAAGCTGTACGACAAGATCGCCCAAACCTCCGGACTCATCGTCTATCGCATGCCGATAACAGGGCAATGAGCAAGGCGACCAGGGCGTGATTCAAAGCGTTGGCGGACTTCTGCAAAAACCTCAACCGAAGCTGCAAATTCCTCGATTGACCGAAGGGCCTCGACCGGCCACTAATCGCACCAGCCAGCCCCTGCGGAAACGCAAGCGGCCACACCGAACCAAGGACTGCCATGTTCACACCGTTGAAGACATCACTGACTGCCGCCGCGATCGCGCTCGGCCTCCTGTCCCCCGCGGCGCATGCCGGAAAGGACAACGACACGCTGACCTGGGTCACGGCCACCGAGATCGACACCTTCGACATCTACTACCAGGGTCTGCGCGAGGTCGTCATCACGACCTTGTACAACTGCGACTCGCTGTTCCACCGCGATCCGGCTACCGGCGCCTACAAGCCGCTGCTGGCGGAGTCCTACAAGTGGATCGACGACGTGATCCTCGAGGTCGACCTGCGCAAGGGAATCAAGTTTCATGACGGCACCGAGCTCGATGCCGGGGACGTCGTCTACACCTTCAAGCACATGATGCCCAAGGACAGCGGCATCAACGTGCGCCTGGGCATCGACTGGATCAAGGATGTGGTGGCCGTCAATCCGAATCGGGTCCGCTTCATCGCGGTAGCCCCGACGCCGGCCGCGATCGAGTTCCTTTCCGGCAACACGCCGATCTATCCGTCGGGCCACTACGACAAGGCGCCTACCGTGACCAGTGCCGGCGGCCAGCAGCGCCGCGATTGGGGTGCGGTGCGCCCGGTTTGCACGGGGCCGTACATGATGACCGACTTCAAAGCCGGCAGCTCGGCCACGTACGTGAAGAATCCGAACTACTTCAAGGGCAGCCCCAAGGGCATGCCGAGCATCGGCAAGATCGTCTACCGCACGGTGACCGACAACGAGGCGCAGACGGCCGAGCTTTTGACCGGAAGCGTCGACTGGATCTGGGGGGTCCCGCCGGCGAACGTCAAGAAGTTGAACGAGATGGGTGGCGTGGTGGTCAAGGGCGCGCCGACCACGCGCATGTCGTTCCTGATCCTGGATGCCGCCGGCCGCTCGGGGGACAACCCGATGAAGGACGTGCGCGTGCGCCGGGCGCTGTTTCACGCCATCGACCGCGACGCCCTGGCCAAGTTCGCCGGCAATTCCTCCGAGGTGCTGAAGTCGATGTGCTATCCCACGCAAGCCGGATGCAGCACCGACGTGCGGCAATTGAACTACGATCCGGCACGGGCGAAGGCGTTGCTGGCGGAGGCCGGCTACGGCCCCGGCAATCCCTTGAAGCTGCCCTACTACGCCTATCGCGACCGCACGTACTCGGAGGCCGTGCTCGCGTACCTGCGCGCGGTGGGCATCGAGCCGGACTTCAAGTTCATCCAGAACGTGGCGCTGCGGCCGATGGTCATTGCCGGCAAGATTCCCTTGATGCACCTGACTTGGGGATCGCAGGGCATGCAGGACGCCTCGGCATCGGTGAGCCTGTACTTCCGGGGCGGAGTCGACGATTTCGCGCGCGATCCGGAAGTCAAGGCATGGCTGGATGCGGCGGACACCACGATGGACCCGGCCAAGCGCAAGGACCTTTATCGCAAGGCGCTGGAAAAGATCAACGACCAGGCCTACGCCATCCCGCTGTTCTCCTACGGCCGCGCCTACGCGTTCAACAAGGCGTTGGACTACACGGTGACCCCGGACGAGCTGGCCCATTTCTACATGGTGAAATGGAAGTGATCGTCGGCCTGGCGGTGGCGCGCGCGGCGCGCCACCGGCGCGATGGAGCTTGATGGGCGCCTACGTCGCCAAACGGCTGGCGGTCACCCTGCTGGTCGTGCTGGTCACCTCGATGATCGCCTTCTCGCTGGTGCAGCTTGCCGGCGACCCGGCGGTCGCCCTGGCGGGCGAGCGCGCATCCCCCGAGCAGATCGAGGTCATCCGCAAGCAGTACGGTTTCGACCGGCCGTTCTATGAACAGTACCTGCACTGGTTGGGCGGGCTCCTGGCCGGCGATTTCGGGCATTCGACTTATCTCAAGGAACCCGTCGGCCCGCTGCTCGCGCGCCACCTTCCCGTCACGGCGAAACTCGGCGTCTTCTCGCTGATCTTCGCGCTGGGGGTTGCCATTCCGCTGGGCGTGCTGGCGGCCCTGCGGCCGAACACGCTGGTCGACCGCGTGTCGCTGGTGATCGCCGTGAGCGGCCAGGCGATGCCCTCGTTCCTAAGCGCCCTCCTGCTCATGTACGCCTTCGGCGTGGTGCTGCGCTGGCTGCCGATATCCGGCAGCGACACCCTGGTCCAGTACATCCTGCCGGCGGTGGCGCTGGGCTACTACGCGGCACCCGCGATCATGCGCCTCACCCGATCGGGCATGCTGGACGCCCTGCAGTCCGATCATGTGCGCACGGCACGCGCCTATGGCCTGCCGGCGTGGCGCGTCGTCGTTCGCCATGCCCTGCGCCATGCCCTCGTGCCGGTGGTAGCACTCGCCGCGGTGCAGTTCGGCTACATGCTCGGCGGATCGGTGGTGATCGAGTCCATTTTCTCGATGAACGGCATCGGCAACCTGGCTTGGCTTTCCATCCGGCGTTACGACATCGCGGTGATCCAGGCGATCCTCGTCATCGTCGCCGCCACCTATGCCTTCCTCACACTCGGCGCCGACCTCCTCAACGCCGCGCTCGATCCGCGGATGCGCCGGCAGTGATGCAACTGTCGCTGCGCTCCACACCCGTTCCCGCTGCCGGCGCGGCTGCGCGGGCCGTCATGTCGCCGGGCCGCATCGCGGTGCGCCGCGCGGTTCGCCATGCCGGGTTCTGGACGGGCGGCAGCATTCTGCTCGTGCTCCTGCTGTGCATGGCGGCAGCGCCCCTGCTGTCGCCGCACGACCCGTCGGTGCAGGATCTCGCGCATCGCCTGGCGGAACCGATCTGGTCGGAGTCCGGCGACTGGAAGCATCCGCTCGGCACCGACCATCTGGGGCGCGACTACTTCGCCCTGCTGCTCTACGGGGGACGGATCTCGCTGCTGGTCGGTGTCGCGACCATCATCGTCTCGATGGCCATTGGGACGGTGCTGGGTGTGGCGGCCGGCTACTGGGGCGGCAAGGTCGATCAGGCCGTCAACTTCATCCTCTCGATCCGGCTCACCCTGCCGGTGATCCTGGTGGCGCTGGTGGCGGTCTCCGTGGTCGGCCAGTCGCTCCTGCTGCTGGTCCTGGTGATCGGCGGCTTGCTGTGGGAGCGGCTGGTGATCGTTTCGCGGGCCACGACGCAACAGCTCGTCAATCGCGAGTTCGTGACCGCGGCACAGGCGATCGGCTCCTCGACTGCGCGGATCCTCTTTCGCGAGATCCTGCCCAACATCAGCGGGCCGCTGATCGTCATCGGCACGCTGGAGCTCGCGCGCGCCATCCTGACCGAGGCCACCTTGAGCTTCCTAGGCCTCGGCGTGCAGGCGCCGCTCACGTCGTGGGGGCTCATGATCTCGGAAGCCAAGAGCCAGCTTCTGTTCCGGCCTTGGCTGGTCTTCATTCCCGCCACGGCACTGGTGCTGCTCATCTTCTCGATCAACATGCTCGGCGATGCGCTGCGCGACGTCACCGCCCCGGAAGGCCGGGCGTAGGATGTTCCCCCCGAATCGGCGCGGCGCGCCTCCTCCCCCCGAGGGGGCGAGCGCCTTGGAGCCGCCCGGCGGCGCTCGTACCAGCGCGCTGCTCGAGCTGCGCAACCTGACGCTGGACATTCCGACCGACGGCGCGATGCTGCGGCCCGTGCGCGGCGTGGACCTTACCGTTGAGCCGGGCGAGACTGTGGCGATCGTGGGCGAATCCGGCTGCGGCAAGAGCCTCACCGCACTCGCCCTCATGGGACTCGTGCCGCGCAACGCGCGCCTCGCGGCCGATCGCCTGACGCTGGCGGGCCAGTCGCTGCTCGGCCTGCGCACCCGGGAGTGGAACGCCATTCGCGGCCGGCGCATCGCGATGATCTTCCAGGATCCGATGACGGCGTTCGACCCGTGCTTTCGTATCGGCAACCAGATGGCGGAGGTGTTGCGCCGGCATCGCCCGGCCTCGGCCACCCCGGAACGCATGGCGGCGATGCTGGCGCGCGTCGGCATTCCTTCGCCGCGGGAACGGCTGCATCAATACCCGCACGAGCTGTCCGGCGGCCTGCGCCAGCGCGCGATGATCGCCATGGCGTTGCTGTGCGAGCCGGAGCTCGTCATCGCCGACGAGCCCACCACCGCGCTCGACGCCACGATCCAGGCGCAGATCCTGCGGCTTTTGGCGGATATCCAGAATGAAGCCGGCATCGGCCTGCTGCTGATCACGCACGATCTGGGTGTCGTCGCCGGCATCGCCGATCGCGTGGTCGTCATGTATGCGGGCGAGGTCGTCGAGACGGGCACGACCGATCAGGTGCTCGCCTCCCCGCTGCATCCTTACGCGGAGGGGCTGATGCGCTCGATTCCCGCGCGCGGAAAAGCCGGCCGCCGGGAACCGCTGGGCTGCATCGCCGGCACCGTGCCGCGGCCGATTGCCGAGCGCGTCGGCTGCGGCTTCGCTCCCCGCTGTCCCTACGCGCAGGCTGCGTGTACCACGGATGCGGTCGCACTGCGTCCGGCGCCCCTGGCAAGGGCGGTCCGCTGCCTCCTGCCGCTCGACGGCAGCGGACGCGCCCCGGATGTGTGGACACGGCCGGCCGCCGTGCCGCCGGGAGCGGCAGCGTGAGCCTGGTTGCGGTCGAAGGCGTCACCCGCGAGTACAGGATGGGCAGCTTCCTGAACCGGCGACCGCCTTTGCAGGCGCTGCGCGGCCTCACGCTGGCGGTAGAAGAACGCGAGGTGCTGGCCCTCGTCGGCGAGTCCGGTTGCGGCAAGAGCACGCTTGCGCGCCTGCTGCTCGGCTTCGGGGAACCGAACGCGGGCCGCATCACGATCAGTGGGCGTCCCATCGCAAGCTACAGCCGGCTCGAGCGGGCGGCGCTGATCCAGCCGATATTCCAGGATCCCTACTCCTCGCTCAATCCGCGCATGACGGTGGCGGCGACCATCGGCGCGCCGCTGGAAGTACGCCGCATCGGCGACTCGATGTCGCGTCATGCCGCGGTGCGCCGGATGATGGACGCGGTCGGCTTGGCGCCCGACCTGTCCGGCGCGTATCCCATGCAGCTTTCGGGCGGGCAGCGCCAGCGTGTGGCCATCGCGCGCGCGCTGATCGGCGAGCCAAAAATCCTCGTCTGCGACGAGCCGACCTCGGCGCTCGACGTCTCGGTACAGTCGCAGATCCTCAACCTCATCGCCGGCCTGCATCGCGAGTTCAACCTCACCATCATCCTGATCACCCACAACCTCGCGGTGGTCAGCCATCTCGCCGATCGCATCGCGGTGATGTATCTCGGTCGCCTCGTGGAGATCGGCGCGTGCAGCGACATCTTCGCGGCGCCGCATCATCCCTACACCCGCGAGTTGCTGCGCGCGGCTCTACCGGCGCAAGCTGGAATCGCGCTGCCGGTGCTCGGCGTGCGCGGCGAGTTTCCCAGCCCGACCGCCCCGCCGCCGGGTTGCGGCTTCCATCCGCGGTGCCCCCGGCAACGCGAGCGCTGCTGCCAGGAGTCGCCGGACATGCGAACGGTCGCCGGCAGCTTGGTCGCCTGCCACGATCCGGTGCTGGACGAATCCGCCGGCACCGCTTAAGTGCCGCTGGCACCGGCATCGGCTGTGAGGTAACCGCGATTCGGTTGCGCAAACCTCAACCGTCGTTGCGCCGCTCCTCTTGATCCACGGCTTTGGTTGCGTTAATGTCACCTGGCTTTGCCGCCCCAAGCCTTGCGCGGCAACTCGACCGGGGGATGTCCGATGGCAGTTGAGGTATCGATCGCAGGCAGTGTCGCCACGTTGGTCCTGAATCGCCCCGAGGCCTTGAACGCCCTCGATCCGCAGACCGTGGTCGAGCTCACCGAAGCCGTGGATCGCGTCAACCAGAATTCGGCGGTGCGGGTGATCATTCTTACCGGCAGCGGCACGCGTGCTTTTTGCGCCGGCGCCGACCTGAAAAAGACCATGCCCGGCAGCGCGACAGCGGCCGACACGGACGCGCCCCGCGCAATGTCCTACCGCGAGGCCATGACCGCCGGCAAACCCATCGTCTGCGCCATCAACGGTTATGCCTTGGGCGGCGGGCTCGAGTTGGCGTTGGCGTGCGATATCCGCATTGCGGCATCGAGCGCCCGCTTCGGCCTGCCGGAGGTTCGCATCGGCAGCATCCCGGGTGGCGGCGGAACCCAGCGGCTGCCGCGCGCCATCGGCGCTTCCGACGCCATGTTGCTGCTGCTCACCGGCGATCACATCGATGCGGCCGAAGCGCTGCGCATCGGCTTGATCAGCCGGGTGGTGCCGGCGCCGGAGCTCATGGAGCATGCGCAGTCGATCGCCACGCGCATTGCCGCCAACGGCCCGCTGGCCGTTCGCGCCGTCAAGCGGCTGGTGCATCACGGCGCGAGCCTGCCGCTGGATGCCGCCATCGCGGCGGAGCAAGACGCCTTCCGGGAGCTGCTCCACAGCCGCGACCGGATCGAGGGCCGGCTCGCGTTCGCGGAAAAGCGCGCGCCCGTGTTTCAGGGGCACTAGGACGTCCGCAAATTGCGTGTCCGCGGTCGCTGCGCGACGGGCTGCGCATTTTGCGGCCGGTGAAGTCTGCGCAGTCGGCTTGGGGCGGCCCTGCGCCGACTGCGTAGAGCGGCTACGAAGCGCGTCGATCATAAGCGCGCTGCGCGCGCCGTTCAGTAACGCGCGCCTGCGAACGGACAGCCTCCGGTGGGCGTGAGCGTCGGATTGTCGATTGTGAGATAGAGGAACTGGTCGTGGGATGGAAGCTTCCCCCCCTCAACGGATTGCGCGCGCTCGAAGCGGCAGGGCGCCATGTCAGCTTCACCAAGGCGGCGGAGGAGCTGCATGTCACGCCAGGCGCCATCAGCCGCCAGGTGTCCTCGCTGGAAGATTACCTGGGCGTAGTCTTCTTCGACCGGACGCATCGCGAACTGGTCCTGCGGCCCAGCGCCGCCACCTACCTGCCGCTGATCACCGACGCGTTGAGGCAGATCGACCGGGCCACCCGCCAGCTCTTGAGCGTGTCCGACGAAACCAAGCTGCACGTGTTTTGCTCGATGACGTTTTCCTTGCGCTGGCTGTTGCCGCGCCTCTCGCAGTTCCATTCGAAGCATCCCAAGCTCGACATCCAGCTCACGACCACCATCCCGGCCGTGCTCGAGCAACTGGTGGACGATCTGCTGGCCGGCGAGATCGACGTGGCGGTGCGCATCGCGAAGCAGGACCCGCCCGCGCTTGTGTCCTACCCGCTGGTTCCGATCCAGTGGTTGCCGGTGTGCAGCCCGAAGCTGCTGCGCACCGGCCCGCCCTTGCGCTGCGTCGAAGACCTTGCCCACCACGTGCTGTTGTATTCGCAGGCGCGGCCCGACGACTGGGACATCTGGCTCTCCGCGGCCGGGCACCGCATGCCGGACCATGCCGGTGACCTGCGCTTCGAAAGCTCGGTGCTCGCCTACGAAGCAGCGAGCGAAGGGCTCGGCGTTGCGATCGGCATGAAGACCCTGGTCGCCGACGACCTCGTGAGCGGCAGGCTGGTTGCGCCCTTCGATCTCGTGCACCAGGACGGAACGGCGTTTCGCCTGGCTTACCTGCCGGGCCGCGGCCCCCGTGCGGCGCGGGTGGAGCAATTGGTGAAGTGGATGACCGATGTCGCCACTCAGGACAACGGCCGCGTCGACGCGATCGATCCGGTGGCCTTGCGCCGGCGCTTCATAGGGCAAGCGCGTGATCCGGCCGAACCGACGCTGCAACGCGAGCCGCGCCAAGGCCGTCCGAAGGCCACCGACCGATCGACGCCGAGCTACCGCAAGGCCGACAAGCCCGCCAGCAATTCCGCGTCCACCGGCTCGACCAGGAAGTAAGCGAAGCAGGCCTCGCGCGCCTGCGCATGGTCACCCTCCCGGCCGTAGCCGGACACGGCGATCAGCACCGACTTCGCGAACGTCGTCAGCGCTTGCGGAAGTAGTCGAGGTCAAGCGCATCCCGCACCATCGCCATCGTTTCCTTGGCGATCGCGCGGGCGCGCTGCGTGCCCTGTTCGAGCGCGTCGCGCACCAAAGACGGATTGGCATCGTACTTCGCCCGCCGATCGCGCATGGGTTCAAGCAGTTCGTTCAGTACCCTCGTCAGGCGATCCTTCAGTTCCTTGTTGCTCACGCCTGTGCGCTCGTAGCGCTGCTTAAGGTGCATGACCTGCGCAACGTCCGGATCGAATGCGTCGAGGTACGCAAAGACCGGGTTTTCCGCCACGGTGCCCGACTCCTTCGCGCCCCGCGGCGGGCCGGCGTACATGCCGCGCACCTTTCGCGCCACGGTTTCAGCGCTGTCCGTAAGATCGATCGTGTTGCCGAGCGACTTGCTCATCTTGGCGCCCCCATCGATGCCCACGAGGCGCGGCACGCGTCCCGTCAACGCCTCCGGCTCGGGGAAGATCGCCTTCACGTCGCGGTTGAAGCGCCGGGCCACCTCCCGCGTGAGCTCCACGTGCGGCAACTGGTCCTCGCCCACCGGCACGAGATGCGAGCGGAACAGAAGAATGTTCGCCGCCTGCATCATCGGATAGATGTAGAACGCCACCGAAACCGACTTCCCCTTGGTCGCCGCATCCCCAGGGTCACCGATCGCCTCCATTTCCGCTTTCAGCGTGGGATTGCGTTCCAGCATGCCGATCGGCGTGTACCACGCGAGCCAGGTCATCAACTCCGCGTGCTCCGGCACCATGCTTTCGATGACGAAGCTCGCGCCGGAGGGGTCGAGCCCGGCGGCCAGCCAGTCGAGCGCCACTTCGCGAACGGCGTTGCGCACGCGAGGCAGGTCGCTCGCGAAGTCCGAGACCTGGTAGTCGGCGATCAGGAAGTAGCAGTCGTACTCGCGCTGCAGCTTGATCCAGTTTTCGAGCGCACCCGCATAGTGTCCGACGTGCAAAGGCCCGGTCGGCCGGATTCCGGTGAGGATGCGCCTCCTTTCGAATTGCATTTGCGGGTGACTCGGTGTACTCTAAAAGGTGTATGGATAATACATCTTTCATGACTCCCGAACCGGCATCGCCGGCAGGCTCCCAGTTGGATCACGCGCGCGCCACAACGGCCCTCCCGCACCATACGCTCGAAACGGTGCTTGCGATCCGTCGCTGGACGAAGAACTTGCTGTCCGTTCGGACCAACCGGTCGCCGGCGTTTCGATTCACGCCCGGACACTATGCGCGGCTCGGCCTGGACGGCGTCGATGGCAAGGTGGTTTGGCGACCGTTTTCGGTCGCGTCCGCCGCGCATGACGAGCACCTCGAATTCCTTGCGGTGCTGGTTCCGGGCGGATCGTTTTCCAATTTGCTCGCGAAGGTTCGTGAGGGGGAGCCGATCCGCGTGGACAAGGCGAGCTACGGTTTCATGACCATCGATCGTTTCGCGCCTGGCCGTGATCTTTGGCTGCTCGCCAGCGGTACCGGACTCGGTCCGTTCCTGTCGATCCTGAGCGAGCCGGCGACTTGGCAGCGCTACGACAACCTCATCGTTGTTCACAGCGTCCGCCACGCCTGCGAGCTCGCCTACCGCGATGAGATCGCGAAGATTCCGCATGGGGAGCTGCTGGCGGCATCGCCGGCGCGGCTGCGATATGTCCCGGTCGTCACGCGCGAGGCGCTTGTCGGCGCGCTCCCGGCGCGGATCCCGCAACTGATCGAAGACGGCCGGCTGGAGCAGGCGGCGGGCGTCGCCCTCGATCCGCGGCACTCTCGGATCATGGTCTGCGGCAATCCGCAGATGTCGCGCGAACTGCGCCGGCAACTGACCGCGCGGGGCTTCCGCAGCAACCGGCGCGCCGCGCCCGGGCACGTCGCTTTCGAGAACTACTGGACGACACCGCCGTTATGACCTCTGCGAAGGCCGCCTGCCGGGGGGCGTCCCGGTCGCGACCCGGTGATGCGGCCGCGCCGCATGCCGGTCACACGCCAGGCGCAAACGCCAAGGGCGCGCCGGTCAACTCGCACAAGCGCTCGCGCGTCAAGCCCGGCACCATCTCCAGCACTTCGAAGCCCGCCGGCCCGACCGCAAGAACCGCGAGATCGGTGTAAACCCGGGACACGGCGCCCTGCGCCGTCAACGGCAGCGTGCAGCGCTCGACCAGCTTGGGTCTGCCGTCGCGAGCGCAATGGTCCATCAAGCTCCAAAGACGCCGGGCACCCACCGCGAGGTCCATGGCGCCGCCCACCGCCGGCGCCCGGTCAGCCGACGACATGCTCCAGTTGGCGACGTCCCCGTTGGATGCGACTTCGAAGGCGCCCAGCAGGCACAGATCGAGGTGGCCTCCGCGGATCATGGCGAAGCTGTCCGCGTGGTGAAACAGCGACGCGCCGGGCAGCAGGGTCACGTATTGCTTGCCGGCGTTGACGACCCACGGATCGATCGTGTCGCCGACTTGCGCCGGCCCCATGCCCAGAATGCCGTTCTCGGACTGGATCAGCACTTCGCGCCCGCTCGGGATGGCGTCGGCAACCATGGTCGGGATGCCGATGCCCAGGTTGACACACCACCCCTCGACGATGTCGGAAGCCGCCCGTGCGGCGATGGCTTGGCGGTTGCGCGCCTGAATCGGCGAAGATTGCTCGGTCACTGGACTACCCTTTCGCGGCTGACCCTGACTACACGGTCGACGTAGATGCCCGGCGTGCCGATCATGCCGGGCGTCAATTCGCCGAGTGCCACGAACCCATCCACCTGGGCCACCGTCAGTGCCGCGGCGGTGGCCATCACCGGGTTGAAGTTCTGGCCGCTGCCGCGGTAGGACAGGTTGCCCCAGCGGTCGGCGCGCCAGGCTTCGACCAGCGCCACGTCGCCCGCCAGCGCCTGCTCCATGACGTAGGTCTTGCCATTGAACTCACGCGTTTCCTTGCCGTCGGCAAGCGAGGTGCCCACCGTGGTTCGGGTGTAGAAGGCCGGTATGCCCGCGCCCGCGGCGCGCAGCCGCTCGGCGAGCGTGCCTTGCGCGACGATTTCTAGTTCGATCTTCCCGGCGCGGAACAGATCCTCGAAGACCGGCGAGGCCTTCGGAAAGCTGCAAACGAGCTTGCGCACCCTTCCCGCCGCCATCAATTTCGCCAATCCGACGGTCGGCGCGAACCCGGCATTGTTGGCCACCAGGATCAACTCGCGCGCGCCGACTTCGATCAGTCCCTCGATCAGCGTGTTCGGTTGCCCCACGTCGCCAAAGCCGCCCACCAGGACCGTCGCGCCGTCGCCAATTCCGCGCAACGCGCTGGCCACGTCTTCGACCCGCTTGTCGATCACGAGATTTCTCCTGCGTGCGATTCGGTAATGCCTTGCCGAATCATGGCATGCACTTCCTCCAGCGAGTATCCGCCAACCTCGCGCAGCACGTGAACGCTGTGCGCGCCGCAGCGTGCGGCATCGCCTGCCACCGCCAGCGGGTCCTGGTCCAACTGAAACGGAAAACCCTTGACGAGCACGCCATCGGCGAGGCGCGCCATGGCAAACTCCCAGCCCTGTCCTGCGCGCTGCAATACCTGGGGTCCACCCAGGACCGGCGCCGCCGCGATGCCGGCGGCGAGCAGGCGCTCGACCACCCATTCATGCGGATGAGCGCCGACCCAGCCGCCGACGGCTTCGCGCAAGCGCCCGTCGTCCGTGAGCGCGATGACGTCCGCTCCCATGCACGCTCCGAGTGCGCCGATGTCGCTGTGATGCACGGACAGAGCCACCCAGGTCCGGTCCCGTGCCGCAAAGCAGTCTTGCAAGGCATACGAAGCATCGTCGTTGCCGCGACGCCCGTCAGCATGCCCGGCCGACAGGTCGGCGAACGCGTCGCCCGACAGGAAGCTCGTGAGCTCGCGCTGCGACAGGTCCAGGTGCGCGCCGCCGCCGCCGTTGCGCACGCTGCCGATCGCCGCGCAGATCATACCTGCCGCGAAGATGGCGATCACCTGATCGGGGAAATTGAGATCGTTGCCGCTGATCACCGGGGCGCCGCCGGCGTAACCCGTGCGCCAGGCCAGTCCGCCCATGGCTTCCAGCGTCGACCCGAAGGAGATGAACTGCGAGTCCGGTCCGGTTTCGCCCTGACTCGAGATTGACGCGAGGATGATGTCTGGATTGGCGCGCTTGATCACGTCATAGGGCAAGCCCAGCTTGGCGAGCACGCCGCGCCTGAAGTTCTCGACCACGACATCGCTGCGCGCGACGAGCTTGATGAACGCGTCGCG
>JADLEZ010000017.1 GCA_020845855.1 Burkholderiales bacterium | reverse complement strand
CAGGAGTACTTCCGCGCGACGCGCATCTTCCCGATCATGCACACGGTGGCCATTCGGCGCGAGGTGTACGAGGCGAACCGCTGGATCGCGCAGTCGCTGTGCAAGTCCTTCGCCGCTGCCCAGCGGCGCGCGTACGAGGACCTGGGCGCGACCGCGGCGCTCAAGACGATGCTGCCGTGGCTCACCGCGCACGTCGAGGAGGCGCGCGCGCTCATGGGCGACGACTATTGGGCGTACGGCTGCGAGCCCAATCATGGCGTGCTGTCGACCTTCCTGCGCTACCACCACGAGCAGGGCTTGTCGAAGCGCCTGCTCGCGCCGGAGGAGCTGTTCGCGCCCGAAGCGCTCGAGTCGTTCAGGGTCTAGGAGGTCGATGCAAAAGGGCGTCCGAGCGGTCCCAAGGACGACGAGGAAGCGGCGTTGCGCCTTTTGCATCGAGGGTGAGTTCAGGCGGTCGCCCTAGGGGCGGCCCGTCGAGCGCCCGCCGGAAACAGCACGAAACAACGCGCGTCGTGCGCACACCGTCGTCTGCGATCCGCTAGTAGCAGTTTGTTGAATTTCGCGACCGTATCCCCAATCCGGTGTCATCCTTCAGCGGAGCGAGGGATCTGCTTTCGCGCCGAATCAGCGAGTTGCGTAAAGCAGATCCCTCGTCGCCTTCGCTCCTCGGGATGACACAGTGGGATTTTCAGCGGCCTGCTAGGCTAGGCTGGCTAGGCCCTCACGTCCGACGGATGCTCAGGCGCCCGCCAGCGCGGCGTTGAACGTGGCGCTCGGCCGCATCGCCTTCGTCGTCTTGTCCGGGTCGGGTGCGTAGTAGCCGCCGATGTCGACGGACTTGCCTTGCACGGCGTTGAGCTCCGCGACGATCTTGCGCTCGTTGTCGCGCAGCGCCTTGGCGAGCTTGCCGAAGTGCGCCGCGAGGTCGCGGTCGTCGGACTGCTGCGCGAGCGCCTCGGCCCAGAACAGCGCCAGGTAGAAATGGCTGCCGCGGTTGTCGAGCTCGCCGGTGCGCGCCGACGGCGACTTGTTCTCGGTCAAGAGGCGGCCGGTCGCTTCGTCGAGCGTGCGCGCAAGGAGCTTCGCGCGTGCGTTGCCGGTCTTGATCGCCACGTCCTCGAGCGACACGGCAAGCGCCAGGAACTCGCCCAGCGAATCCCAGCGCAAGTGGTTCTCTTCCAGCAGTTGCTTCACGTGCTTGGGCGCCGAGCCGCCGGCGCCGGTCTCGAACAGGCTGCCGCCGGCCATCAGCGGCACGATCGACAGCATCTTGGCGCTGGTGCCCAGCTCCATGATGGGGAAAAGATCGGTGAGGTAGTCGCGCAGCACGTTGCCGGTCACCGAGATGGTGTCCTTGCCGCGCAACACGCGCTCGAGCGAGTAGCGCATGGCGCGCAGGTACGACATGATCTGGATGTCGAGCCCGGTCAGGTCGTGCTCGCTCAGGTAGTGCTTGACCTTGCGGATGAGCTCGGCGTCGTGCGGCCGATACTCGTCGAGCCAGAATACCGCCGGCGTGCTCGACAGGCGCGCCCGCGTCACCGCGAGCTTGACCCAGTCGCGCACCGCGGCGTCCTTGGTCTGGCACATGCGCCAGATGTCGCCCTGCTCGACGTTCTGCTCGATCAGCACCGTCCCGTCGTGGTCGACGATGCGCGCCACGCCGTCTTCGGGGATCTCGAAGGTCTTGTCGTGCGAGCCGTACTCCTCGGCCTGCTGCGCCATGAGCCCGACGTTGGGTACCGTACCCATCGTGGTCGGGTCGAACGCGCCGTTGGTCTTGCAGAAGTTGATGAACTCCTGGTAGATGCGCGCGTACGTGCTCTCCGGCATCACCGCCTTGGTGTCCTTCAACTTGCCGTCGGGCCCCCACATCCTGCCGCCGGCGCGGATCATCGCCGGCATCGAGGCGTCGACGATCACGTCGTTGGGGGCGTGCAGGTTGGAGATGCCCTTCGCCGAATCCACCATCGCGAGCTCGGGCCGCTTGTCGTAGCAGGCGTGGATGTCATGCTCGATCTCCTCGCGCAGCGACTCCGGCAGGCCCTTGATCTTGTCGTAGACGCTGACGAGGCCGTTGTTCACGTTGACCCCCAGCTCGTCGAAGAGCTTGCCGTGCTTGGCGAAGAGGTCCTTGTAGAACACCTTGACCGCGTGCCCGAACACGATCGGGTGCGACACCTTCATCATCGTGGCCTTGACGTGAAGGGAGAACATCACACCGGTCTTGCGCGCGTCCTCCATCTGTTCCTCGAAGAACTTGCACAGCGCCTTCTTGCTCATGAACATGCTGTCGATGATCTCGCCTGCGAGCAGCGACACCTTCGGCTTCAGCACGAGGGTCTTGCCGCTCTTGGTGACGAGGTCCATGCGCACGTCGCGCGCCTTGTCCAGCGTCAGGCATTTCTCGCTGTGGTAGAAGTCGCCGCCGCGCATGTGCGAGGCGTGCGTGCGCGACGCCGGGCTCCACTCGGTCATCGAGTGCGGATGCGTGCGCGCGTAGCGCTTGACCGCCGCCGGGGCCCGGCGGTCGGAATTGCCCTCGCGCAGCACCGGGTTCACCGCGCTGCCGAGCACCTTGCCGTAGCGCTCGCGGATGGCCTTCTCCTCCGGTGTCTTTGGCTCCTCCGGAAAGGCGGGCACCGCGTACCCCTGCGCCTGCAGCTCCTTGACCGCGGCGACGAGCTGCGGCACCGACGCGCTGATGTTGGGGAGCTTGATGATGTTGGTGTCCGCAAGCTGCGTCAGGCGGCCGAGCTCGGCCAGGTTGTCGGGCCGCTTCTGCGCGGGGGCGAGGAAGTCGGAGAACTCTCCGAGGATGCGGCCGGCGAGCGAGATGTCGCTGACCGTCGCCTCGATCCCGGCCGGTTTCGTGAATGCCTGGATGATCGGCAGCAGCGAGTACGTGGCGAGAAGCGGCGCCTCGTCGGTGAGGGTGTAGATGATCTTCGGGGCAGCGGTAGCCATGAGCGTCTCCTGCGGGCAGACGCGCATTATCGCGCAGGCGCGGGGGCCTTCGCGCGTGGTGCGACAATGACGCCGCGATGCATGCGAAAGAAAACGCCGGCCGACGCCTTCCCGGCGCCCCCGAGCCCACGCGCTACTGGCCGGGCGCGGGCGGCATCACGCTCGCCGGCGACGAATGGGGCGACGCGCGCGGGCCGCTCGTGATCCTCCAGCACGGCGGCGGGCAGACGCGCCACGCCTGGAAGGACGTGGGCGTGAAGCTCGCCGGCGCGGGCTTTCACGTGGTGTCGTTCGACGCGCGCGGCCACGGCGACTCCGATTGGGCCCCCGACGCGCGCTACTCGCAGGACGCGATGATCGAGGATCTGGTGAGCGTGGTCGCCGCGCTTGGCAATCGGAGGCCCGCGCTGGTCGGCGCCTCGATGGGCGGCGGCACCAGTTTGGTCGCCATCGGCGAGGACCGCGTCGACGCCACCGCGCTCGTCATGGTCGACATCGCGCCGCGCATCGAGCCCGAAGGCGTGGCGCGCATCCGCGCGTTCATGATGCAAAAGCCGGAGGGCTTTGCTTCTCTCGAAGAGGTCGCCGACGCGATCGCGAGCTACCAGCCGCACCGCACACGGCCGCACGACCTGTCGGGCCTTGCCAAGAACGTGCGCATCGGGCCCGACGGCCGGTACCGCTGGCACTGGGACCCCGCGTATCGCAAGTACGAACCCGACTTCCGCAAGCGCGAAGCGCGATTCGAGGCCTGCGCCGCGAAGCTTACGCTGCCGACGCTGCTCGTGCGCGGCGGGCTGTCGGACGTCCTGACCGAGGAGGGCGCGCGCGAGTTCCTGGCGCTATGCCCGCACGCCGAGTACGTCAACGTGCAAAGCGCGGGTCACATGATCGCGGGCGACCGCAACGATGCGTTCGGTACCGCCGTCATCGAATTCCTCTTGCGGGTCGTGCCCGTGGACGGCGCACCGATCCACCCGGCGCACGAGCCGCACCCCCACCGCGAGGGGCCGGCAGGGGATATCACCGACGTGCCCTAGCAGCTAGGGCGCGGGGCGCATCACCGACACGCTCACTTTCCCGCGGCCGCGCGCCGGCTTTGCTTTTGGCTTGCGGGTCGCGCGCTCGCGAACGCGCACCAGGAGGACGGGCACCGTCGCCTCGCGCACGACGGACTCGGCGTCGCTGCCGAGCAAGAGCCGCCGCAGCCCGCGGCGGCCGTGGGTGCCGATCACGATCACGTCGGCACGCAGCTTGCGCGCTTGCGCCACCACGACTTGCGCCACCGTTCGCCCGCGCGAGCGCACGAGTTGGGACTCGCACTTCAGTCCCGACGTGAGCGCCGTCTTCGCGACCTTGTCGAGCAGCTTGCGGCCGGCCTTGTGCAGGGCCTCGAAGTACGCGTCGACGGCGCTCGGCGAAGAGGCGGCGCCCTCGAAATCCACGGGCAGTGCCCCGTCGTCTATGACGTGCAGCGCGATCAGCGTCGCGCGCTGGTCGCTCGCGAACCCGACCGCGGCGGCAAGCCCGGCGTTGGACGCGGGGCTGCCGTCGACCGCTACGAGGATACGCTTGAACATGGAACTCCCCCTTTCCGTTGACTGGCGTTTCATTGAAACGCCAAACCGGCGCCCCTGCCTTGACCCTCGTCAATCGCGCCGGCCTTGAATGCGACACCTGGCGAGCATATAGTAGCCGGATGAGACTACTGCTGGCCGTCGATGGTTCGGAATGCTCGCTGCGCGCCACGCACCACGTGATCGCCACCGCGGGCCTGTATCGCGAGCCGCTGCACGTCGAGCTCGTCACCGTGCACCTGCCCGTGCCCAAGATCGGCGGGTTCTCGGGCGCGGTGCTGAAGCCTTCGATGATCGACGACTATTACAAGGACGAGGGCAACGCCGCGCTGGCCGCGAGCCGCAAAGCCCTCGACCAGGCGGGTGTGGCGTATACCCCCCACATCCTCGTCGGCGACATCGCCGAAACCATCGCGGCGCACGCGAAATCCACCGGGTGCCGCGAGATCTGCATCGGCACGCGCGGCATGACCGCGCTGGGCAGCCTCGTCCTGGGCTCGGTCGCCGCCCGTGTGGTCCACGTCGCGACCGTTCCCGTCGTGCTGGTGAAGTGACGCCCGCGCGGTAGAAGGCGCCGCGCCCCGTCGATGCGCTGGCCGCGGTCATCGCGGTCAACGTCACCCCCTCGAAAGCCGCTCGCGGCGTCGGCCAAGGGCACGCGCCGGCCGGCCAATCCGTCCGACACGGTCCAGCCCTCCGATCGGCACGACTGAGGGTGAAGCTGGAACGCGCCTACGCGCGAGGGCGCGCAGTCCAGCGCGCGATGATTCCGCTGCCCAGCGTGTGGACGAGCCCGATGAATGCGAGTCCCCATGCCGCCAGCGCGATGTACACCATGTAGCGCGGGATCACGTACAGGAAATCCAGATGCAGCGCGCGCGCCAGTTGATGGGTGCAGGCGGCATACATTCCCAGCGGGAACACCGCACCCCAGTACAGCGGATCGTAGGTCAGGGGAAAGCGGGCGTAGACGTGGCGCCACACGAGCAGCACGACCAGCATCGGAATCCACCAGGTGCCGGTCGCCCAGTACAACACGGTGAACCCTTTGAGAAAAGGCTCGAGGGAGGCGAGGAAGGGCGCGTCCGGGGCGTTGACGATCAAGAGCGAGCCCGCGAGTGTGGAAATGGCCATCGCGCCCATGTTGATCCAGTACGGCGGCGACAGGTCGCTCGGCGAGAACCGGAAGAAGGTGTACCGGTAGAAGATGAGCGAAATCATCCAGATGTAGAGCATCCCTCCCCAAAGCCACATCGACAGCGCGAGGAAGTTGAGCTCGAGCCGGTACGGGCGCTCCCAGTGCGCCGCGAGGTAGGCGCTCAGCACGGCGATCGACTGGGTGGCAACGACCGCCAAGAGCCACGCGCCGGAAATTCCCTCGTCGAGCGACGGCTTGTGCTCCTTGATGGTCAATGCCGTGAACACGGTGTAGGTCAGGCCGATCCACAGCGCGAGCGCCAGGATCCACAAGAATTTGGCGATGACGAAGTCGTTCGCGAGCAGAATGAATTGACTGCCGAGAACGCCCGAGCCGGCCACGCTGGTGAAGAAGGCGGGCCCGCGGCGGTGATCGATCAGATCGTGCCAGAGCTCCCGCGGAAACCACACCGCGCGCAGCGCCGCCAGCAGCCAGATGACGGCATACGCGACGACGTTGAGCCGGAACAGCGCATCCGCCGTGCGCGGCATGTCGAGGAGGTGGGCCGCGAGCGACACGATGCCGGTGGCCATGACCATCGCGAAGTACGCGGGCGACAGCGACTGTGCGGCGTGACGCAGCGCGGCCACGAGCCAGCCGAGGCGCGGCGGCTTGCGTGGCACAGGTTCGAAGGTCGTGGTCACGTCGACGTCGCACTTCCCACGTAGACTATACCCCGGCGTACCGGGTGGGCTCGGGTCGCGCCGTTCGCGCCGCTTTTCGACCCTTGGCGAAGCCGCCGGACCCCTGGTCGCGGGGAAGGATCACGGGCGGTCGTTGTCGCACCTGGTCGTCCCGGGCGCGCGCGATCTACTACGCGGTCATCCCGCTGCTGGGCGTGGCGGTCGGCTACTGGGTGGCGCTCGGCTTCCTGGCTTCGCCGGCCGGGCGCACGTCGATGTTCACGCCGTCGAGGATCGCGTCGATCGTCGCCCTGTCGATCCTGATATCCGGCATTCTTGCGGCGATCCTGTCGGCGCGGGAGAAGGCGGCGAGGCGGGATGCGTCGCTTGCGGCCGAGCGCGCGCGCGTGGCGACCGCGGAACGCGCGGCGGCGCTCGCGCAGTTGCAGGCGCTCGAAGCGCAGGTCGAGCCCCACTTCCTCTACAACACGCTTGCGCACGTGGCGAGCCTCATCGACCGCGAACCGGCAACCGCCAAGCGGATGCTCGACCGGCTGATCGTGCTGCTGCGGGCGTCGGCGGCGGGCGGCGCGAACGGCGGCTCGACGCTGGGCGAGCAGGCCGCGCACATGCGCGCGTATCT